>VMSP01000090.1 GCA_013792135.1 Desulfocapsa sp.
AAATAACTTCCAAATCCTTCCGCTCTTCTTTTGTAAGTGTCACTCTGTATCTTGGTGCCATGTTGACCTCCTTGTCTATTAAAGACAATTATAGCAAACATTACACAGAATGCGAAGACTTAAATTTTACATTGTACTAGGTTATTGATTATGGCTAAATTGGTTTCGTCATAATGATTATTACAAATATGGATTCGTAATAATGTTTTTAGATATAATTCGAAGGCACTATGAAGAGATGAAAGATTTTCATTTCTGTTTAGATTATCAGGGATGTACTTTTCAGGTGATTCTATAATCTGAAATATAAAGGCTTTTCTAATAGCTATTGTTTCTAAAGCTAACTTTTCTGGCAATTGCCTTAACAAGGTGTACCAACTTCCTTGTGGCAATTTATTCTCACCGTTTAGTATTGAAATTATATGTTTTGACGAAATTGTAGGGGTTAAGATTATGGTATTTAACAATTGAGCAACTTTGGCAAATATTACAGGGTTAATTGTTTTTGCTAAATCATAAATGACGTTTTCAATTAACTGACCTGATATATCCTCCAAATCAAGCGAAAATTGTTGTCCAGTTTCTGTGTGTCCATTTATCTTAGCTTCGTAAATTTTGTTTTTTATGTTTACATGAAATTTTCCTGGGGAGTTTTCTAAATAATAAATCAATGTTTCAAAATAGACTTTGATAATATTGATTAAACGATTGGTATTTGTGATTACAGGTATCATTTTTCTAGCTGCAAAATAGTCTGAAATTTCTTGCAAGTTCGAAATGAACTCTGAACCACCGCATGGTTTTATTTTAGTATATTCCATTAGTTATTTCGTGTTTCTAACTCTATAATAAGCAGTGGGCCACAAGGTAAACTTATCAAATTTCAGGAAAGCCCCTGTAAATAGTTAAAGGTGAAGGTATCCGGCAGAGGCTGATCTAAGGCCAGAGTTGCAAGGATTTTCTGCCCTTTGGATGAACCTGTACTGCACTGGCTCAAATCAACGATTATGCGAGCACATCCCATCTCCTTTATCTCCTGCAAATAGCCCAGCAGGGACAAATCCCGACCATGCATGACCTCGGTAAGGCCAGTATCAGTGAAGATGCGGTATATTTCATCGTTGTCAGCATGAAGTACGTTGCCGGAACGCAGGCCTTTGATCGGGATTCGGGACAGGAGTAAGGTGACAGGGCTGTACACTGTCAGGGCCAGCGGGATTGTCAGCGGTCGATGAAAGAGGTCGCTGATATTTGTTCGTTCATCTTCCAGGCTCAGGGTAAGCTCCGCCAGTCCCAGATCCTGCCAGGCCAGCGCCGCCTGACTGTTCAAGGTGTAGCAGCGGAAACCACCAAGCAGGACAACATCAGCAAGCCCGGCAAACAGGGGAATATGGCCCAGATTGTTAATCCTGAATTGTCGGTACCCCAGCCCGTATAGCATCTGCACAGCGTGCCGGTATTCAATCCAATCGGGACCAAAGAGCATGGCCGGGATTTCCCAGATCAGCCGTTCTTTTTTGGGGTTTAAAAGGTGCTGAGCCCCCTGGAAGGCGGCAATATTTCTGGGGTTCAATGGCAGCTCCATCCGGGCCACCTGCGGTGAATCATCCAGCAGGCCTATATCTTTGAGCTCACGGCCCCGAACCGTGATCTCTTGTATCATGGTTGTTTCCGGCGCAATTCCCGGTAACAGGCTGGCTAAGGCCTTGCTGACGGAGGAGTCTAACTGTTTTTTCTCTTGGGTATCGGTTTCTGCTGCTACCAGCACCTTGGCCAGTCGCTCCAGGCAGGCATCCGGGCTCAAGGTGAAGAGCGGCCTGCCGCCCACCTTGAGTACCGCATCCCCTACCCGGAAAAATCCTTTTTCCGGGATCTTGATCTGGACAAAATCACCAGCCTTGGCCACCTTGGCTTTTTTCTTTTCGCAGAACAGTTCCCGTACTGTAAAGCCGATACCGGCCTGATCATTCTGCGGCTGGATACGGATCCGGTCTCCCACATGCAGCCGTTCTTTGGTCGTAAAACCGATCATGCCGCCGCGCAGCGATACCACGTCACCCAGAGGACGCCCCAACCCCCCATGCTGGGCCGAATCGGCAATACCGGTGGGCACAAAGCCGGTGAGGAAACCCTTGGTGGCCTGACGCCCAAAGGAGAGTTCCAGATGTTCGGTGGCCTCCTGGAGAGCGCTCTTGCGCTGGTTCTCCTGGGCATCGAGCATCAGGCGGTAAGCCGCCACCACCCGGGCCACATACTCGGCGCTCTTCATCCGTCCCTCGATCTTGAAGCTCATTACCCCGGCCTTGAGCAGCTGGGGCAGAAGCTCGATGGCGCTGAGGTCACTGGTGGAGAAATGATAGCCCGGCTGTTTGCGGTTATGCAGACGGCGGCGGCAGGGTTGGGCGCAGCGGCCGCGGTTGCCGCTGGTGCCGGTCAGGGCCGAGGAGAAAAGGCACTGGCCGGAGATGGAAAAACAGAGGGCCCCATGGACAAAATGTTCCAGCTCGATGGTGGTCTGACTGCGAACCTCGGTGATCTCGGCCAGAGAGAGCTCACGGGCCAGCACTGCCCGCGTGAAGCCCATCTGCTCAAGCATCTTGACCCCGGCGGCATTATGGACGGTCATCTGGGTGGAGGCATGAAGGGGAAGCTGGGGGAAATGGAGACGGGCCAGCCGCCAGACGCCGAGATCCTGAATAATCAGGCCATCGACAGGGATCGCGGCCAGGGAGGCGAGGATATCCACCAATTTGGGCAGCTCGGCCTCTTTGATCAGGGTGTTGAGGGTGACATAGAGGTTTTTTTTCTGACTGTGGGCATAAGTCGTCATCCGCTCCACATCGGCCAGGGTAAAATTCCTGGCCCGGGCCCGGGCGGAAAACTCCTTGAGACCGCAATAGACGGCGTCGGCACCATGGTCGAGGGCGGCAAAAAAAGCCTCAATACTGCCGGCCGGGGCCAGCAGCTCAGATTTGACTGATTTTGCAGGGGCAGAAAAGTTCTTTTGTAACACTTCGCCACGTTTTGTCTTCATATGACACACCTTAAATGCATTCTTTGAAAGAAAAAGAGGCTTAAGGAAGTGCCATTCGGCTCCATCCCCACTTTTTACGCCATTTTTTACGACAGGTGGCGCTTCACCGGAATGGGTTTGTTAAAACTGATAGCGTTTTTAAAAAGAACCTCGTACCTCCAGTCCGATATACTTTCCTTTCGCAGAGGAGTTCGTGACCACAGGTGATAAAATATAACGATCGGTCCCCCAGGCACCAATCGCTGAACCAACCATGTGTGAGGTAGCATCGAGCAGTTGTCCCCACGCATTGCCATGGAGTGCGTATTCTACACCTTGCTCAGCGAAGATGGCAACAGTGCTGACTCCAAACCCGATCACGCCTCTATTCTCCCGATACTCGGGATAATAACGATCGACTGCCCACGTAATACCACCGGCCATTACGACCCCTCCTACTGCATGACTCATTTCACTTTGCACGCTGTTGTTGGCATAACCATCGGTGGTAAATAATGTGACGATGGTGATCAAACTGCAGAAGAGTGTTGTTGTTATTTTCATTTTTACTCCAATAAAAAACAGACCTGTCTTATTTGAAACTGGACTTGCTAAATACGCTCACTGCCATAATGCAAAATAGTTATGGTACATTTGGGGGAAAATGAGGATGAAACCCGATATTGACAGGCGTTTGCCGGTTCTCTGCTCGGACGCACCACCACTCTTATTCGTCAGATATATCAAAAACATCGACAATAGTCATCACTTTGTTGACCTTCCGTTTACCTTGGTCGTCCCGGCGTTCCGAGCCGAACAACCGATCTTGTCAGCACAGCTCCAATTTTCTCCTTGAACCGCTTGCTGCTTAATGCGGCACTCCCTTTCACCGTATCGCGGATCGCTTTTATTGAAGCATCATCTGCAACAGGCCTAGGTCAGTCCCGGGCGTCACTGAAAAGGTTGTTTCGTTAGCAGAATTTTGCCCGGACCTTATCGACAATCTCGGTCAGTTCCGGCAATTTCAGCCAGTGCAGCACCACGGTGTAGAGTCCTGCCGCCAGAGAAATCATCAGCAGAACGGCAAGGAGCTGCTGCGCCAGATTCCCAACCAGAAAGCCCGCCAGCATCATCCTGGCAAAAAAGAGAAGCAGACTCATACAGCTGGTGGCAATCAGGATCTTGGACACACCCCTGAAAAGTGCGCGCAGCGGATAGCCATCCATCTTCCGGTAGAGCACCGCGCTTAAAAAAAGAAAATTCAGAAACATGGTGCAGGAGGTGGAGAGGGCAATGGCCTTATGCTGAAAAACGGTGATGGTCAGATTGATGATCACGATATTGGCAAGTACGGCGAGGAAACTGGCCATCACCGGATAACGGGTATCATCAAGGGCGTAGAAGACCGGCACCAGGATTTTGTTGGCAGAATAGGCAAAAAGCCCGATTGCGTAAAGGGTCAGGGTCTGGGCAGTGGCCACCGTGTCGAAGGCGGTGAAAGCTCCCCGTTCAAAGATCAGGCGGATAATCGGTTCCGCAAGCAGGACGAGTCCCGCCGTTGCCGGGATGGTGAGGCAGAAGACCATGGTGAGCGAGGAGACCAGGGTGTCGCGCATGGCAGGCACATCCTTCTTGGCGGCATGTCTGGCCATAACCGGCATGACGGCAATGGAAAAGGCGACGCCGAAGATACCAATGGGCAGCTGCACCAGGCGGAAGGCGTAATTCAGCCAGGAGACAGATCCTTCGGCGCACGAGGCGGCAAAGCTGGTATTGACAAAGATATTGATCTGGGTGGCGGAAAGACCGATGGTGGCCGGGATCATCAGACGAAGGATGCTGTGCAGTCCGGGGTCTTTTAAATCAAGATGGGGGAAGAAGCGGAATCCGGTTTTGAAAAGCGCAGGTAACTGGACACCAAGCTGCAGGATGCCGCCGACCAAGGTGCCGATGGCCATACCGACAATGGCAGGGTACCCGTAACGGGGCAGAAGCCAGGCCATGGACACACCGCCAACAATGGAGCCGAGATTAAAAAAAGAAGACGCCATGGCCGGCACAAAAAAACGTCCCTTGGTGTTGAGCATCCCCATGACCACGGCGGCAAGGGAGATGAAGACCAGAAAGGGCATCATGACCATGGTCAGAGTGGCAGTGAGTTCCGCCTTGCCGGCAATCTTGGAAAAATCAGGGGCCAGCAGAGAGACCAGAGGCCCGGCCATGAAGATGCCCAGCAGGGTGAGCAGAGAGAGCAGGATGGCAAAAAAGACCAGGACATTGGAGGCCAGACGCCAGGTCTCTTCCTGGGTCTTATTGGTGTCATAGCGGGAAAAGATGGTGACAAAGGCCGCTGACAGCGCCCCTTCCCCGAAAAGGTCCCGGAGCAGATTGGGAATCCGGAAGGCAACGACAAAGGAATCATAGGCGTATCCTGCACCAAACATTGCGGCAAAGATCTGCTCCCGAACCAGACCCAGCACCCGGCTGCACATCACTGCGATGCCCACGGTTCCCGCGGATTTTGCTATGGCAGTATTCTGTTGCGCCTTTTCCTTCACCGTGATTTCCTTATTTCTTCTATTTTACTGCTATCAACGATACTTTACCTCTCGGACGGCATAAAGGCTTCCAGGCATGTCGCTGCTATACATACCTTTTTCGTCTTGTTATTACCAGAAATTCATGAGGTTTTCTGCTTGCAAACTATTGCGAAATCGCTATTCTGTTCTTGGTCATTTTCTGATTTTTCTACCAATCCGACTTCATACTTTTAGGCAAGGATCAGGAGATCAAACCCTTTGCAGATCATAAAAACTAACCCCGACAAACGGGAGAAGTGCCTTTCGTAGAATATTTTCTTATAAAAAGGCAAGAAAATATTCTGTAAGGCACTGATATGGTTAACACTGTCAATAAAAAACAGTTGTCCTTTGCCTCTTTTTCTCACCTATCCATCGGTGTTTGCAACGAGGGTAAATAACATCTTCCAGTTCATGGTCAGAGACGGGGTCATCGTGTAACGACGGTTGATC
>VMSP01000031.1 GCA_013792135.1 Desulfocapsa sp.
ACCTGCTGGTTCTGCTCAGGAATTTGTGTGTCCAGAGAACGGGTGTCATAAAATCCGGCTTCTCACGATATTTGGCAGATCAATTTTCGTGGATGCGGCTTGAACTGGAATGCTTTGGCTGGCTAATCAAGGGATTCGTTAAGCCAAAGATGATTTTCTGAGGAAACTCTAGTTACAGTCCATATTTTCCCATAAAGAGAAAAAAGACGGAAAAGGTAACGGGGATTTTTTTGTGTAAGCAGGCAAGGTCATGTGATCCAGCGAATCTGACTCCGCCCGGAAAGGCAGGACATCCACAGAGACAGTAAAGCCGTGAAGGTTAGTCAACTGAAGGTTTACGCATTAGACAGCGAATAGATAGGCTGGCAGCACAAGATTAAAGAGATTGCGTCCCATGTAATGACTCGTATTGGGGAAGAATCAATCCAATACCCTTTTTTCCAAGCTACATTTCTGGAAAATCACCTCCAGCCTTTTCCTCTGCCTGCCGACAATAATGGGTATAGATATTAAAAAGGACAAACCATTCCATTCTGGAGGTAAAGTGAATGGCAAGCCCATTTTCATCTTCTCGGACAACCTCACCCCGGATATCATCAAGAAGCAGACGACTATGATGACCTGTAACGATTACTTCCATCTTGCAGGATGTTCCCACAGGAATACTCTGATTAATCTGTACAAACATGCCGCTGATACTGATATTCACAAGATCAGCCGGCATAGCGGAATCATCACCCTCTAGCATTAAGGTCACATCGGTAAAAAAAGGGGTACGGGTACACTTCCTTCTTTCATTCTTTTTCTCCATATCCAGTTTACACCTCATTCCCGACAATAATTCAAAGGGGGCAAGAAACGGTTCAAATACCCTCAAGAAACACTTTTCCTTACTCTTTCACAATTATAGACAGTATAGCATTCTAATCAAGCTTTTTGTTAATTATTCTTTTCTGTTGACTTTAACCAGAAGCTGACCATACAATACAAATACAAAAAAACTCATTCCCAATATGCCGCTCATGAAAAAACAACTACTGATTGCCGTTGACGGATCTATCTACTCCAGCCAGTCACTGGAATACATCACCCTCCTTTTTGCCGACAATCCAGACATCAACTTTCATCTCATGACCTGTATAAGTGTCAGCCAAAGCGTAATCCCGGCTGCAGCCGACAGCAGCAACTCCTTGATGCCGCTCAGTCCTGGAGGGGAGAAAAAAAAACAGTCAGCACAATACTATCTGCAAAATGCTACAGACAAATTGATCCGCCTGCAGATTGCTCCCGAGAGGATAGACTCAACGGTAGAGATGTCAGGATATAATATTGCCGCCGCCATCCAGCGTCAGGCCGAACATCTTTTAGTGGATTGTATTCTGGTGGGTAGAAGAGGTTTAAACACTCTCAGCGAGATGCTGCTGGGATCAGTTTCAACCACCCTGCTCAAAAAATGCCACGAAATTCCGCTCTGGATTATTGACGGTGAAGTCACAAATAAAAATTTCCTGGCGCCGGTTGATGGCTCTCTACCTTGTCTGCTGGCCATTGATCATTTGGCCCATATCATGGAGGGACAGAAAGATATCACTATTTATCTTTTCCACTGCCTTCACTTTCTGGGGAAGAAGATTGAACCAAATCCTGAATCTTTTTATCATATCTGGGACAAAGAATGGTGCAACACCCATTTGACTGGCGAGGACCACCTCTTTCACGGTCCGAAACAGCTTCTCATTGAGGCTGGTATCCCCGAGAATAAGATCGTCATTTTGCCGGAGATCTCAGACCTGGAAGCGGCACATGGCATAATACGCCAGGCCGAGAAACACCAGTGCGGAACCATTGTCATTGGACGACGGGGAGACGAAATCGCCAAAGGAATTCTGGGCGGCGTCTCTGATCGTACCATTAAGCACGCCCAGGATATCGCTCTTTGGGTCGTAGGATAAAAACGGAATTTCCAAGCTCATTTTTCATGTTCCCTGTTTTACGGGAACGACCATAACCCTGGCAGCCTTGGCTGGATCAAGATACTCCCGGGCCAGCGCGGACAGTTGTTCCTTGGTCACTGATTCAAATGCCGAAAAAATCGTTACAGGCCACTGCAGTTGTTGCGGATATCTCGACGACAGCGCAAGGACCGAATTAAGCCAGTACCCGTTGGCTCGAACCATGTCCTTTAGCGAAGTAAGCATGGGTGACTTGGCCCGTTCCAATTCTTCGGCGCTCACCCCGGACTTCCATAAGTCACTGGCCACCTGCACGACTTCCCGACTCAAATCCTCAATATGAGTTGGAGCCACTATTAGCTGGGCCCGCAAGACACCATAGCCGGGATAAACCCGGCTAGGTTGATTGGAAACCTGTGGCGAATACGTTGCTCCCAGTTTTTCACGAATAACCTTGCGCAAGCGATCAGAAAAGACCTCCGTCAACAGATACAACCGTCGCGTTCGCTCTATATTCCAGAAATCGGCAGTGGGCCAGGCCACCACCAGCATTGCCTTATCAATGGATGATGGAGCGGAAAGCCGCAGAGTTTCTCCTGCTGGAAAATGAATTTGTGGTGCTACCGTCTCACTCTGCTCCCTTTTGGCCAGCGGAGCAAGATATTCTCTGGCCAGTTCACGCACACGCTGCAGATCAAAGTCACCAACCAGTGAGACCTCAACCCCCCCTGACAACATGGCAGGTTCCACCCAGGCACGAATCTGAACCGGTGTCAAAGAAGTAAAGTCCTGCCAGGAGGGTAGACCAAAAGTTTTATTCCCTCCCGCCAGAAACGACTCTCCCGACAGCTCCATAGACCCGCTCACATCACTGGCCATCTGTTCATACATCTGCTTAAAACCCTGCATGGCTTTTGAGTACGCATCCTCACGCACAGCCGGATCAACAAGCTGCACTTGCAGGAGCTGAAAGAGAAGCTCAATATCCTTATTGACTGCTGTCCCCCTCCAGGAAAAGCTGGTCTCGTTAACCTTGAAATCGAGTTTGACCGTGCTACCCGCAAGGATCCGTTCGAGGTCCGATCTGGTGAATTTCCCGGTTCCGGAATCATTAACCACCCGTTCCGCCAGCACGGCAAGACCAGGGCGAGGTTCTCCCTGCCTGCCATTCCCGAAATGAGCCACGACCTGCACTTCATTTTCCTGAAACTTCGTCTGTTTCAGATTTACAATTACTCCATTGGCAAAAACAATTCTCTCAGCCTGAACTTCAGGCAGAAGCTGCTCGCGGGCAGGCCTTGTATCAGCAACAAGATGAAGATAGGGAAAGACCAGATTGGTTGCGATCTGAGGCGGGTTCACCTTTTGGACAGAAACAGACTCATAAACATCTTTGATCTGCAACCGGGGATCTTTCTCTGAAAGGGTGGCATTTCCAATAACCTGAATCAACCGCACCTGAGGATTCCATATTCTTTGAAATGCGACATGGAGTTCTTCCGCCTTCATCTCCGCAATCAGCGGAGACAAGACGTCCTTTTCCTGTTGCGGGGACATCAAGACCTTATTCCCGTTCAGCCTGCTTATCAGATCGGCAGCCAGTTCCTGACTGTCGCGAGTTATAGCCGTAAGCACCGCGGAATCCAGTTCCGAGAGCATCTCCTTTTTCTCCCGCTGGAGTTCCTGCTCTGTGAAACCATACTTCAGGGCCTGGCGCAAGACCTGTTCAATCGCCCCTAGAGTAGACTGCCATTTCTCCGGATCCGTTTTGGCACTGATCATGCCATAGCCGATTCGCCCGAGAAACATACCGGCATGTACCTCTCCCTCGGTAAAAGGGGTATCCTTTTTTTCCAGAAGCCGCTCCACCCGATGCTGGACAATACGGCCTGCTGCTGCTTCATGAATATCGCGCCTTTGCAAAGCAAGGGAATCATTTCCCTCCAGCTCATTCCACACGGTTGCAATGGTGACCTCAGTAAAGCCCATTTCCGGCTCATGATGATAGAAAAAATCCGTTCCCGTATGGTTCACCTGCCCCAGATCAGGACAAACTGGCTTTGCTCCTTCACCACGAAGGCCCTTGAAACGATCCCAGATCAACGGCTCCGCCAGCAGCGGATCAAAATCACCTACCATCACCAGTATCATATTCTCCGGCCGGTACCAGGCATCATAAAAGGCCTTCATCGTCCCATGATCAGCCTTGTTCAAGGTTTCAAGAACACCAATGGGCATACGCTCAGGGACAAGACTCCCACTCATACTAAAGGCCATACCTGCTTCATGGCTTCGATACTCCACCGAATCCCGAGCCCTTTTTTCCGAGAGGATAACCCCGCGCTCCCGATTGATCTCTGTTTCTGACAACAAGGCACCACGGGCATAATCAGCCATGACCCGAAGTCCCTTTTCCATCTCTTCACGACTGGCCCCAGGCAGGAGAATATTATACACCGTCTCGTCAAAACTGGTATGGGCATTGGTATCTCCACCAAAACTCATCCCTATGGACTGAAAATAATCGACCAGAGATCCCGCCGGAAAATGAGTCGACCCATTAAAAACCATATGTTCAAGGAAATGAGCAAATCCCCGCTGCCCGTCCGTCTCATACAGCGATCCAGCCTGAATATCAAGATAGACGCCCACTCTCCCCTTTGGCTCTTGGTTTTTCAACAGGACATAGCGAAAACCATTATTCAGCCGTCCAAAGATCAAGGCAGGATCCGGGGTTAGCTCACTCTTTTCATGGGGCCAGGTCGTGCTCAGACAGCACTGATCTTGGGAAACTTTCCCTTGAACCTCTTCAGAGAATCCTGGTTCAAAAGAAAAGCAGAGAATAAGACATAAAAAAAACAGTGTATTGATCCATTTCATTATTACACCTTGCAGAACAGATTCATGGAAGTTAGATATTATTTTCAAATTAAAAATGAGATTCAACACTATATCCTGCTCTCGGAATTGCAAGAAAAGAAATCCTTCTCAAATAGTCTTGTCATTACGATAGATACTGAGCATACCTATTGCAATGGCCAGAGAGTAAAGGTCAGAAAAAAAGGAGATAATGCCATGCAGTTACAAGGTAAAATCGCTCTGGTCCCCGGTGCATCGAGAGCAATTGGCAGGAGAATTGCCAGAAAACTGGCAAGGGAAGGAGTCAATCTGATCCTCCCTACCTTTGATTGGCCCGAATCTGTCATGGAGATGGAACAAGAGTTTAAGGGCCTGGATATTGATGTGTTGATCCTGCCAATTGATTTACGAGAACAGAGCCAGGTACAGAAGATGGTGGCTGCAATCAAAGAACGTTTTGGCGCCCTCCATATCCTGATCAACAATATTGAACGGGGCGGGATGCCCATCATCCATGGTTCCTACGACCATGCCCTTAACCATGAGCAATGGGATCTGGAAATCAACACCACGCTCAAAGCCAAATGGCTGTTATTCCATCATTGCCTGCCCCTGATGAAACAATCCGGCAGCGGCTCCATCGTCAACATTTCATCCATCTCCGCCTTGACCGGAAGAAGTGGACCCGCCGCTCTTCTCTTTAACGATGCCTACAGTGCCGCCAACCGAGCCATTTCATCTTTTACTGAAACCTGGGCCAGAGAGGCCGCACCGGAAATCCGGGTAAACGAATTGATGCTTGGCTTGATCGAGGATCGACACGGGGAGAAAACCAGGGGATGGTCGGTCATGAAGGATGAGGAGCAACAGAGCTTACTGACGCATACTTTGTTACAACGTACAGGAACTGCAGAAGAAGTAGCCACCGCCATCCTCTTTCTGGCACGTGATGCCGACTTCATGACCGGCACGGTTTTGCGCATGGATGGAGGATTTTGCCTCGGCGGGGAACAGGTTCCAGATATACCAGAGGGAATTTTAACTCGAGAAA
This sequence comes from Desulfocapsa sp., assembly GCA_013792135.1. Lineage (GTDB taxonomy): Bacteria > Desulfobacterota > Desulfobulbia > Desulfobulbales > Desulfocapsaceae > UBA2270. The sequence goes on from VMSP01000031.1 coordinate 5,863, forward strand.
GGTGCTAACAACAAAGGCCTGCTCGTTTCCACGGCAGGCCTTTATTGTCTTTGATATCTACTAAGAACTCAATCAAGCAGGATCAGCCACATGAACCTTGGGGTAGGAGCTCAATGGATACAGCAATATTCTCTCCCCCTTCTACATTATAAATCACCCGTACTGGCAGAAACCTGACAATCTCCTTCAATGAACCGCCCTTCACTGCTGTTTGCTCTGTGAATTTTACAGTAACGCGATCACCTTTTCGGGGAGCAATAATCATGACACCTTCTTCAAGGGAAATTTTCTGCACCTTCCCTTTTATGGTGAGGTTATTTCCCTGGATATTTGCCGAACTGCCCGTTCCATTCTGGGTAGAAACACAGCCGGAAGCCAGAAAGAAAAGGGCAAGAAAAGCCAACAACAACACATTACCGTACCGATTATTCAAGACAAAAGACATGGCACCCTCCTGAAAAATATTTATATATGTGTCCTGAAACTCTCATTCCAGCACGCTTAACAGCCCCGATTATGCCAAAGAAAAACCAATCTACTGTCCAAAAAAAACATTTGGCTCAAACCTGGCATAGGGACGACAAAAAAAGACGTGACAGGTGTTAAACCGTTGTCAAAAAACAACGATAACCACTGCAGTAATGTACCAGTACAAGGAACCGCGAGACAACACAACTAAGAATTTAATGATTATTGCTCAACGGCATAAGGGGGCTGTAATGAAACAGAAAGAAATATAATAGATATTTCTTAACGGCTCCCTAAATATCCAGCACCCAATCAGGAATATGATGGAGAATATAATTCTGCACAGCAGCCTGTTGCTCTTGTTTGTCTCCAGGGCCAATTTCCTGCAAAACCTCTCCAAAGTCAAACCAGCAAAGTTCTCGCTCATCATGATCATAGACCGTAAGTATACGTCGATCCTGAGCATGAACATTCTCCTCCTCCCGAATGGCAGCTACAAGATTGGCAGCTTCCTGAAAGGTGAGAAATTTCATTTCACTCTCAGCCATTATTTTATACCTCAAACGGAAAAAGGCGAGATGGATTCTTCCACTCGCCTTCTAAAAATCATAAAAGAAATCTCAAACGGCTGGTTTAACAACAGCCCCGGATCGAATACATCGTGTACAAACCCTGGCCCTCACAGCGCTACCGCTTGCGGAAACCATATGAACTTTTTTCAAATTTGGCAGCCAACGCCGACGAGTTTTATTATTGGCATGGGAAACATTATTTCCGGTAACAGGCCCTTTTCCACAAATTTGACATACTTTCGCCATAGCTCTCTCCTTCCCTTACTTCTCAGCCCTTTATTACTTTGTCTGCAAGCAATAACAACCAAGCATATTAAATTTATTGAATGTGTTTATAAAAATCTACAATTTGAAAAACACTTTTTATACCCCTTGTCTGTTCAAATAGCAAGATCTTTTCTTTGGAATTCCTTCAAGAAAAGGAACTGAAAACACATTCGCCCTTTACCAGAAAGTCACTTAATGTTTTTCACCCCAGTTCAAAAAATCCTTTTTCAATTTTCATTCAATTTCAATATTTCTGAAAAAAATAACAAAAACTTCGTTTCAATTGTATCCCATTTTATTCAATTCGTGTAAATTGAAAATCCAGTTCAAAAATTAACCCAATATTTTTTTATTGCCCTCACCTCTCATTGATGCTAAACAAAAACTATTAATAACAATTCTCACTAAAGGGACATATGAAAAACAGAAATCCAATCTGGGATTTTTTCGCATCCGTGAAACTTGCCCTCTTTACTCTTTTCTTCCTGGCCACGACCTCAGTCATCGGAACAATTATTCCTCAAAAAGAAACAGCTCAATGGTATATTGACAGATACGGTGAGGCTAGCGCCAACCTGTTTCAAATCCTCTCTATCACTCCAGACATGTACAGTTCTGGATGGTTTTTATCCCTTCTTGGTCTGCTCTGCATTAATCTCATTATCTGCAGTCTGGACAGATTTCCTGGCGTTTGGCACCAGATCAAGGCAGACAACCTTGCAACACCTCTGACTCGTCTGGAAAAAATGACGCCACAAAGCCAATGGCAGTCAGCTAATCCTCCAACATCCTCCGCGAGTGCATTGAAGACCGCTCTGAATACCCATGGATGGAAAGCAAAAGAACGCTCGCTCGATAACGGAATCCTGCTTTTTGCCCAGAAAGGAGCAATGACCCGTACCGGCGTATATATTGTTCATGTCTCCATTCTGGTTATCTTTGCCGGGGCCATCATTGGCTCCGCCTTGGGCTTCAAGGCTAGTGTCATGCTGCCCGAGACCAGGACCACGGACAAAGTCTACACCTTTGACACCAATACCGCTATTGACCTCGGGTTTGAAGTCCGTTGCGACCGTTTCAATATTGAATTTTACGACAATGGAATGCCCAAGGCCTATCGTTCACATCTTTCCATTCTTGAAGACGGTAAAGTAGTCACAGAGAAAGCCATTGTGGTCAACGACCCTCTCAGCTACAAGGGAATTACTTTTTATCAATCAAGTTATGAACCCTACCAGGAGTTTTTGGTCACGATTACCAACAAAAAAACAGGATTAAGCGAAAACGTAATTATTCCTTATAAAGAGCAGCACAGCTTTGAAAAAAATGGCCTTCGTTTGGGCATTATCAATGCGGAAGGACGGGGCCAGTCCGTCAGCAGAATAAAGATATGGTTAACCGATGACAACGGCGACCCTTCCCTGTTCTGGCTCGATGATGGAGAGCAGGTCACAGTGGAACGGACAAAGAATAATTATACCGTGTCAGCAAAACAGATGTACGCGACAGGGCTGCAAATTGCGAAAGATCCTGGTGTGTGGACAGTTTACACCGGTTGCGCCTTGATGGTCCTTGGTCTTATTGTTGCCTTCTTCATGTCGCATCAGCGTATCTGGCTTTATATTCGAGAGGAATCAGATGGCAAAAGCTCCATCTTGATGACCGGCAATGCCAATAAAAACAAAGTTCATTTTGAGAAAATATTTCAAACACTGACACAGGCCATCAAGAAGATTTAAATGTTACGTTTTAAGTCTTAGCATTTACGTTTAAAACTAATAACATACTTACAACTGCACATAACGGGGTTAACTCCATGAACAGTTCACAACTCATCGGTATCACAACATTTACCTATCTTTTTTCCACCATTCTCTATGCTGCTCTCTTTATTTTCAAGACCAAGCGACTGGGTCCCCTGGCAACAATCTTCACCATCGTAGCCTTTCTGGTTCAAACAGCCGGCATCGGTCTCAGATGGTTGGAATCCTATCAGATGGGAATGGGGCGCGCCCCTCTGACCAATATGTACGAATCGGTGGTCTTTTTTGCCTGGACCATTATTTTAATTTATCTGATCATTGAATGGAAATTTAAGACCAAAATCATCGGTGCATTTGCCGTCCCATTTGCCTTTCTGGCCATGGCCTATGGATCTTTTGCCTCAGGGATTACCAAAGAAATCGTCCCCCTGGTTCCTGCCCTGCAATCAAACTGGCTGATTGCTCACGTTGTCACCTGTTTTATCGGCTATGCAGCATTTGCTGTGGCGGCAGGCCTTGGCTTCATGTACCTGATTAAGAATACCAGCGAAACTCGCCAATCAACCAATGACAGCACTCTCCTGGGTTCACTCCCTCCCTTAAAGGTTCTTGATGACATCACCCACAAGACCATGGTTTTTGGATTTCTCTGGCTGTCCATAGGGATCATCACCGGTGCCATCTGGGCCAACTCGGCCTGGGGAACCTACTGGAGCTGGGATCCCAAGGAAACCTGGTCGTTGATCACCTGGTTTATCTATGCCATCACCCTGCACGCCCGTCACACCAGAGGCTGGGGAGGCACCAGAATTGCCTGGCTGGCGATCTTCGGCTTCGTATCGGTTATTTTCACCTACTATGGTGTTAATTTTCTGCTTTCAGGTCTACACAGTTACGGTTCAAATTAACAATGGAATCCATACAAAACATTTGCCAATTACAAATAATCAAAAAACCTGGAATAACAGTCAGTTAATTCTAAGTCATGTGATCAATAAATCAAAATGCTGATTTCTTGACAAAGAAATTGGAAGAGGGTATATAATACTGTTGACTATTAGGCTCATGCCTGAATGCTCATTCATTACGCTGTTCAATTCTTAAACAAAAGAGGGGAAAAAATGATGAAAAAAACCGTACTGTACGCCGCTGCTTTTGCCTTAGCCTTGGGCATGGGATTTAGTGCCAATGCCATGGCCGAGGCCGACAAAGGCCCCGCAGAAATCACCCTGCAGGCCACCGTTGATGCCGCTGCCAAGCCAAAACCAGCTGTCTTCCCACATGCCAAGCATCAGGAAAAACAGACCTGTGCTGAATGCCATCACTCCAAGGGTGCCGATGGTAAGAAGGTTGCGTATGTCGAAGGTCAGAAGATAGAGAAGTGTGAGACCTGCCATAACAAGGCTGCTGGCCTGGACAAGAAAATTGCTACCTTCAAAGATGCTGCCCATACCAACTGCAAAGAATGCCATAAAGAGAAGAAAGTTGACACAAAAAAGCTAGGTTGTAAACTTTGCCACAGCAAATAAGAAGAATTAATTTTTCTTAGCACTTCCGCTTTAAGCATAAAAAAAGGCCGTCTTGAAAAAGACGGCCTTTTTTTATGCTCTTCGTCGCATACCAGAGCAAAGCCCTGATATGGTTAACACTGTCAATAAAAAACAGTTGTCCTTTGCCTCTTTTTCTCACCTATCCATCGGTGTTTGCAACGAGGGTAAATAACATCTTCCAGTTCATGGTCAGAGACGGGGTCATCGTGTAACGACGGTTGATC
>VMSP01000137.1 GCA_013792135.1 Desulfocapsa sp.
AAAATGCGATCTGAAGTAATGGCATGGAATACTGATCGGAATAATCGTCAAACCAAGGTCGATTGGCAGTTCACCACGAATGATGCGCGAATTAAACTGAAACGGCTATATCCGAAACTTTAAAATATACGCTGTACTAGAGGCAATCACCCAGGCAGGTGCCCACGCTGCGGGCTGATTCAATCCAGGCATGATCCAACGGTACAACCTTCCGTTTGTTGACCACTTCTTTCAGCGGTACAGTCACAACTCTTCGTCCTTGCACCGCCTAGTAATGACAACTGAAAATTGACCACCTGTGCTAACCGAAAATTGACCACCCCAAGCTCTGAACGTTCGAGGGTGACAGAGTAATCACCCAGTTTTTTTAAAAAATGGTTAAAAAAAATCAAGGGTTCCTATAAGGAAGCTTTAATTTTTTTGACTGATTATGCTTTCCTGTCTACTCCCGTAGTGCTTGCTTCAGCATTTTTAGTGCTTGCTTCTTCTTGTTTCCGATAGCGGCACGGGATGTGTTATAAATTCTTACCGGATAGGAGCAGCCGTATTCTTTGATCAGCAAGTCCTTGTTGTTGTAGTCCGTAATCATTTCAATATCGGCTGAGCTCCTACAGCGTTTAAACCATGTGGTGTTTTCGTCGGTGAAATCCACATCAATTGTTTCCAATCGCCCCTTTTGCAGGTTGAGTACAATATGTTTCATGCTCGTTCTCCTTCGTTCCGCTGCCGCCCCATTCCCTTCAAGCTCTGTTTGAGACGATAGCTTTCCCATTGGCAATTGACGATGTGGGCCTTGTTGGTCAGTCGATCAAGCAGTGCTGCAGTCATGACCGGATCACCAAAGACCTGCGTCCAGTCGGCAAAGCCAAGATTGGTGGTGATGATGACCGACCCTTTTTCCTGACGTTCGGCAAGAACCTGAAAGAGCAACTCTGAACCTTCTCTGGAAAAGGGGATATAGCCAAGCTCATCCAAGATCAGCAGCTCATAGCGGGAATACCGTTGAATAAGTCGTTGCAGGTCTTTGTCCTGGCGAGCCTCAATCAGTTCATTAACCAGGGTATAGCAACTGACAAACCGGGTCCGGTAATTGTTCTTACAGGCCTCCACCCCAAGGGCTGTCGCCAGATGGGTCTTGCCGGTGCCACTGCGGCCAAGGAAAATAATATTGCGTCGTTCCTTGACATAGTCACATCCCGACAACTCTCGCACCAGTCTGATATCGAGGTCGGGGGTGAGATCAAAATCAAATCCTTCCATAGTCTTGACCAGCGGGAATTTCGCCTCACGAACCCGGCGAGAGAGCCTGTTCTCTGTCCTGGCCATAATCTCCGCCACCGTCAAATCAAGCAGGAATTCATCATAGCCGGGGCCATGCTCTTTCGCCTGGCGGAGATGGCCCTCCAAGCCCCGAGCCATGGTGGATAACATCAATGACTTGAGATTCTCGCGTAATTCGACAAAGGTTGCTGTTTTATTCATTGCACACCTCCCAGTTGCCCGTAAATGGTCACATCAGGAGGCGGCATGCTCGGCCAGTCAGTAAGCGGTTGGGTGGCGTTACCGGGCTCATTTGCGTAAATCAGAAGATGAAGCACACCGCCGCTGGTGCTGATATTTTTTTCCACAGCGAGTTCAACTGCTGCTTCGACCTCGCCTGGTTTGTTATTCTGGTACAGCATAAGAACGGAGATAAAATCCTTAATGCCCTTGGTCTCACCCTGAGAGCCACAAAAGCTTGCCAGTAAACGGTGCAGCGAGTCCGGCCAGTGTTCCCGCCATTGACGGATGGGTCTGGCGCTGTTGAAGGACATCGGTCGCTGCTGGATCAGTTCCAGATAATGTTCTGGATTCAGACACCATTTATTGTTCCCAAATACCCGCTCATGCACGGCAAGGAGCTTTGTGCCCGCAAAAATCTCAACCCGATCGACATGCAGCAGGATCTTCAACTTCTGGCCAACATACCGCCAGGGAATGGAATAGCGATTCTTGTCCACTATCACCGTGCCGTATTTATCAGCACGGCCATCATGGGCATGGATATTACTGTAGGCTACTTCCGGCTGGGGGAGCAGGGCTTCCTTCTCTTGTTCGTAGAGGGTATCAACGCACTGGTCTCGACCGGCCATCTTGTGGGAGCCATAGGCAAGACATTGTTTCAAGATCTCTTCGTTCAACGCATCGATACTTGCAGCTTTAGGTACCGGCACCATATAGTTGCGCCTCGCAAAGCCAACAATCCCTTCAACACCACCTTTTTCATGACCGCTGGCCGGGTTGCAGAAACGGGCCTCAAAGCTGTGGTAGGACTTGAATTTACGAAAACTTTCCTGTTCCAGCCGGTTTCTTCCCTGCATGACCTTGCGAACGGCAGTAGTCAGGTTGTCATAGATCAGGACAGGAAAGATGCCGCCAAAAAATTCAAACGCCTTGGTGTGGCCATCAAAAAATGGTTGCTGCCGTTCACAGGGGTAAAACCGAACAAAATGCTTCCCTGAGAACTTGCTGCGCATGCAGAAAAACTTTAACCGAACCGACTCCCCAGCAATAATCGCCGTGGCCGTACCCCAGTCCACCTCGGCCTCGCGTCCGGCATCCGGCTCACAGGGGATAAAAACCTGGCAGGAAAGATCGAGCCCCAGATCAATCTTAGTCTTTCTTACATAGCGGCGGATAGTGGATTCACCGCCTGCAAAGCCGTGCTCTGCTACCAGACGGTTAAAAACTCTCCGGCTTGTATGCCGCTGTTTCTTTGGTTGTTCCTGGTCATTCTCCAACCACCCATCGATGATCGTTTGGTAAGGGCCAAGAACTGGAGAGTTCTGCGACGCCCTTTCCTTGTATCCCCACGGCTCACCTCGGATTGCCTTCTTGATCGAATTCCGTGAATGCCCAGTCTGCCGGGCCAGTTCCGTAATATTTTTCCCATAAACCCTATGGGCAGTCCTGATAAACTCATATTGATCCATCTCAAGCATCTCCTTTCCTCCAGTTAGAAATTGAAAACTTATCCTAACTGAAAAAGTAATGCTTGGGGTGGTCAAAATTCGGTTAGCACAACACCGGTTTACTGATCAATTTTAGGTTAGCACAACCACGTCGATACCGCCGCTGAAAAAGGCTATCTCGCCATGTTGGCCGCACGCCTGCGATTGCCTTCTGAACTGGTCATGGAACTTGAGGGTCAAGTGGCTGCGCAAAAATCATTTGCTCAATAGATAGTTCTGAGTCAAACAGAACCTGATTGACCACGAAAAAATATCTGGCTTTAACCTTCCTTTAATCCTGTTCTTGTTATATTGAAGTCAAAGATGGTTCAAAGTTTGCGGATCTGAACATTGACTTTGCATCTGCATTCTGTTGCTTTACTTTCTGTTTTTTGCATTGGCTTGGACTGGCTGTGGTTGGTTTGGTGGTCGTCCATCTTGTCTTGGAATGGAGATGGATGGTGAAAGTGGCCATCAATGACCGCCTTTGGTTATATCTTGCCACCATCAGTGACGGAGTCATACTCACCGGCGGGTTGTTATTTGCGCTAACCCAAAACCTTGTTGGGTACGGGATGGGAGGTGAAGAGAACGGGAGTGAGAAGTAGCATCATGACGACGATGATTGATGCCCTACCGAGGCATAAAGAGGCAGGGGGTTGTTGCAATCCTTTCTTCTGTTATCGTCATCTTTTTGGGCGAAAGAGGTGTTTGTAAAGGAAAGTGCAGGAAGTGAAAAGAATGTTTACGAAAGAGCGGCTCATATTGTTAAATTTCTAGGAGGCGATTATGAAAACATTAATGGTGACTTTAGTAATGGGGCTGGTCCTTGGTTGTATGGCTTGGCCGGTATTCAGCAGCGAAGATGATTGCGTGGATGGCAGGCGCATAGGCGACGGTGAGCGTAATCCTGCAGGGTATCGGAGCAAGATTTACGGTACGGTGGAGAAACTTCCAGAGACCGGACTCTCCGGGATATGGATCATTGATGGACGAGAATTTGTTGTGACGGAGCGAACCCTCCTGGAGCAAAAACATGGGCTGCTTGAGCCCGGTGCCTACGTTGAAATCAAAGGCATAAAATCGGAAAACACCTTTATTGCCGAAACAATAGAAGTCAAAAGAGCAAAAGCCGATGCTTCCTACGGTGCAACCGAGCAGAAAATCACCGGTAAGGTAGAAAAAATACCCAAAGGAACCCTGGGCACCTGGGTTATAGGAGACAAGGAGGTTCTTGTCTTAAAAGACACTGTACTACAAGAAAAAAATGGCAAAGCTACCCTTGGATCTCTTGTGGAAGTGGTTGGTATCAAATCGGGAGAGACATTTCAGGCCGGCAGGATAGAGACACAACAAGCCATACAGTGAGGAGTGAATGGGGCGAGGAGGGTTTTGGCCATGACGACAAAGAACATCAAGAGGTGAGACGTTATGAGAATTCTGGTCATTGAAGATGAGAAAAGACTTGCCGCGATTCTAAAGAAGGGGCTTGAGGAGAGCGGTTTTGTCGTCGATGTGGCCCTTGACGGTGAAGATGGACTCTTTATGGCTAGAACCTATCCGTACGATGCCGTACTCCTCGATATACTTCTTCCAAAGGTCGATGGACTTACTGTTCTCAAGAAACTCAGGGCAAAAAAGATAGGGGTTCCGGTCCTGATGCTGACGGCAAAGGGAGAGCTTGAGGACAGAGTACGAGGCTTGAACCTCGGGGCTGATGATTATCTTGTAAAGCCATTTGATTTTTTAGAGCTGCTGGCACGCTTGAACACCGTTATACGAAGAAGCATGGGCAAGGCGTCTCCCATCATCGTTATAGATGATCTGTCCCTAGATATGAGTGCCAAGACTGTCACCAGGTCGGGAAAAGAGATCAATCTTTCCGCCAAGGAATACAATCTCCTCGAATATCTCGCATTGAACAGTGGCCGGGTGATCGGCAGAACCGAACTGACCGAGCATCTGTATGACACGGAGTTCGATTTGGACAGTAATATTATAGATGTCTACATTAATTACCTCAGAAATAAGATAGATAAGGGCTATGACAGGCAATTGATTGTGACGGTAAGGGGTGCTGGTTATGTCTTAAAGGGTGAGCAATGATCTGGTTGAGATCGATTAAGGGTAGACTTTTTGGATGGTCTTTCTCCTTCATCGCGGCCATGCTCCTGACCATGGGGGTATTTTTGTATCATGAAGTTGAAGTGATAATACTGGAATCCGTCGACAAGGCTCTCCATTCAAAAGAACAACTCATCACAGGGCTTTTACACGAAGAGCACAACAACATTGAGATTGAGCTTTCGGAAATCATGCTCGGTGAATATTCCCTACCTAGATCCGGCCATTACTATAAAGTACTGATGAACGGCCTTCTCCTGGCAGCCTCTCCTTCCATGGTGGAGGATGATTTTGACCTGGCATCCGGGAGCATTGCTTCCTCGGATACCGATAAGAACGAAAAGATCTATATGGCCACAGGGCCCGATAAAGAACCGATCAGAACTCTTCACCATAGTTTTAGGACCTACGGCCGATCCTTTGATATATTTGTCGCAGAAAGCATCCGGGAACATGTTGGGATGATACATACCTTCCGGAACTTTTTGATGATAATTATCTTCGCAAGCATTCTGATCGTTTGCCTTGTGAATAAATGGATAACAACACGCTCCCTGTTGCCTTTGGATGTCTTTGCGGCATCAATCAGCAAGATCACTCACAGGAGTCTGGACGACAGACTTGGGGTCAAGACTGAAGTTCAGGAACTGGACGGGCTTGCGGAGTCATTCAACGATATGTTGGGCAGACTACAGAGGGCGTTTGAATCCGAGAGGAGACTGGTGTCCGATGCCTCCCATGAGCTCAAGACACCTGTGTCGGTTATCAAGGCCCATTGCGACGTGCTTCTCCTGAATGATCGCAGCAAAGAAGAGTACCGTGAAGCTCTAGTAACGATCCAAGACGTCTCAGCCAATATGGGCAGGCTCATAAACGACTTGCTTTCGCTTGCACGGCTCGATGCGGGGGCCCTGTCAACGTCCACTTTAAGTGCTGTCTCCTTGAAAACCTGTATACACAATGCTCTTAGGCTGGTTCAACCTCTAGCTGAGCAGAGGGGCGTCAGCGTCAGGATATCTTCTTTGAATGATATTTTTCTGCAGGGCGACGGTGACAGGCTGACGGAAGCCTTACTCAATCTGATCGAGAACGCGGTAAGGTATAACCAAGAGAACGGTGTGGTGGATGTCTCCTTCGTTCAAAAAAACGGGGCAGTGCATATTATGGTTTCGGATACTGGAATTGGCATCGCCGAAGAAGACAGGAACAGAATATTCGACCGCTTTTACAGGGCTGACGCCGTTAGAAATAGCGACGGAACAGGTCTTGGCCTCAATATTGTCAAGTTAATTGTTGAAGGTCACCATGGAACGATCATGGTGGACAGTACAGTGGGTGAGGGCAGCCGTTTTTCGATCACCCTTCCTCTGTCGGCGTCGTAATAAGCCTCTTGAAAGCGTCTACACGAAAATTGTTGATGTTTTGCCTTGCGATCGATTTCTGTTATCCATTGGCGGTTTGCTCGATACTGTTTCCTATAAAGAGATTGAGTTGATTATGAGTGAAGGATCTGATCCTGAAGAAACAGCAAATCGGCTGTTTTCGAAAGCAACGGATAGGACGGAAAGAACGACACAATATTATTTCTGGAGAAAGAAATGAACGAAAAAAAACAGGTAGTCGTATGGGACTCGTTTATACGAGTTTTTCACTGGTCATTGTTGCCGCTCTTCTTTGTGGCATATGTAACTGGAGATGATAAAGGACCTCTTCATCGTTATGTTGGTTATGCAGTCTTGTTGCTTGTGATAGCCAGAATATGTTGGGGCTTTTGGGGTACGAAGCATGCTCTTTTTAGTGATTTTATATGTTCTCCTGCAAAGGGTCTGAACTACCTGAAAGAACTCGTGAGCGGGAAACCAACACACTATATCGGTCACAATCCCGCAGCTGCCTGGATGATTCTTCTGTTGATTACAAACAGTATACTTATCTGTCTGAGTGGATATGCCGCTTATGCAACCAAGGGAGAAAATCCTTCATTTGGATTTGGCAATACATTATCGATAGTTGAAAATGCCTATGCAGATGATGAAAAAGAAGAGGAAGATGATGACGATGAAGAAGAAAATGAAGGGAGCGATAACGCAGGAAAAGAAGCTATTGAGGGCGGCAGTTCGGAAAAGGAAGATAATGATGGCGACAGCATCTGGAGTGACATTCATGAAATGTCAGCACAATTCATGTTGCTTTTGATTTGTTTACATATAGTTGGAGTTGCTGTCTCAAGTCGGATGCATAATGAGAATCTAGTGAAGTCCATGATTACGGGGAAAAAAGATGTGAAAGCCTAATGGCTGCCCAACTAAATAATTTATCAATCTGCATTATCTTAGTATAAAAAGAAAGGGGAAATAAATGAATCAATCAGAGTTACAAAAAACATTTAATAATTTTAAGGCCAATGATCAACTTAAGAGAAAGCTCAAAATATTTCTCGGTATTGGTTGCCTCGGTCTGCTGTTGGTGGGTGGCCTCATCCTTTGGGCAGGTGTCGCGACCGTTCAGCATGTGGCAAAGATTGGAAGCAATGTAAACGTCCAGGAGCAGGTGGAAAATCTCAAAGGAGGGATTCCAAAAATCCCGGCCATTGTAAAGGTTGGTTGCTGGGAAAAAGTCCAGAGTCTGATGAATATAAAGGTTTGGCTTGAGACTCCTCTTGGAGAAAATATCACGAGTTTAAAGGATGCGTGCTTAGGACCGGCTGTCAAAGAAAAACCAGAACCCGGTGCCTGAAAAACATGTGGAGATTCAACATTAAAATATTTTGCAAACCGTGACACAACACAACCTACCACACAACCATCTCCTTGACGGAGACCTTGCTTAGTCTCAGAAGGCAACTTCATTAACTACTCAAATAAATACCCCATGAATATCAACACAAAACCGGACATGCCTCAGGGCTTGAGCGAAACTCAGGTTCAGGACAAAATTGCCAGGGAAGGCTTTAATGAACTCCCCTCATCCAAACCCAGAAATCTTTTTGCAATCGCCTTGGGAGTGGTTCGGGAACCTATGTTCCTGTTGCTGGTTGCCTGCGGAACACTGTATCTGGTCCTGGGCGACGTGCAGGAAGGGTTAATGCTCTTAGGTTTTGTCTTCGTGATAATGGGGATTGAGCTCTACCAGGAAAAGAAGACTGAGAAGGCTTTGGATGCCTTGAAGGATCTGGCAAGCCCCCGTGCCCTGGTTATTCGCGATGGAAGCGAAAAGAGAATCGCCGGGAGAGAAGTGGTAACCGGCGACATTATTGTTCTTCAGGAAGGAGACCGGGTGCCGGCTGATGCTACAGTTTTATCCTCCGTCAATCTTTTGGCCGATGAATCCTTACTTACCGGAGAATCGGTGCCGGTTCGAAAAAATGAATGGGATACGCATTTAGAAAAAACGCATCCCGGTGGTGATGATCTCCCTTTTGTCTATTCCGGCTCCTTGATTGTTCAGGGCAATGGCATGGCAAAGGTGACCTCTACCGGCATGAATACAGAAATCGGCAACATCGGCAAAGCCCTGGAATCGGTAATGCCAGAGGACACCAAACTTAAACGTGAAATGGGTTCGCTGATCAAGAAACTGGCGATTACAGGGATTTCTCTTTGTCTACTGGTGATCGCGGTCTACACCATGTCCCGAGGCGATTTACTGAAAGGCTTTCTCGCTGGACTGACACTGGCAATGGCCATGTTACCAGAGGAATTTCCCGTTGTCCTTGCTGTGTTTATGGCACTTGGTGCCTGGCGTATGTCGAAACAGAGAGTCTTGACCAGGAAACCTGCGGCTATTGAGACTCTCGGCTCAGCGACGGTCTTATGTTCAGACAAAACAGGGACCCTTACCCAGAATAAAATGACCGTTGCCTGGCTGTATAACGGTTCGGATTTCCTCTCCCTGGCTGACGACAAAAGCTTCCCGGGAAAATTCCATGAAATTGTCGAATACGGCATGCTTTCGAGCCAGACCAATCCCTTTGACCCTATGGAAAAAGCCATTTTAAAGATGAGTGAGCTGCATCTTAATGGAACCGACCATATCCATACCGACTGGGAGATGTTGAAAGAATATCCTCTTTCAAAGGATTTACTGGCCATGTCGAGAGTGTTCCGGCAGACAGGGACAGACGAAAAAACCATTGCCGTAAAAGGTGCTCCTGAGGCAATTTTTGATCTCTGCCACCTGGATGAGCAACAACAGCGAGAATTGGCGTCCGCCGTCGAGCATCTCGCTGAGAAGGGGTTGCGGGTCCTGGGCGTTGGCAAGGCACGAATCGAATCATCAGACTTACCTGATGTTCAACATGATTTTGATTTTGAATTTGTTGGTCTGATCGGACTGTCCGACCCTATCCGGCCAAATGTGCCGGAAGCAGTCGCAGAATGCTACCGGGCAGGCATCAGGGTGATTATGATTACCGGGGATTATCCTGTAACGGCTATGAATATTGCCAGAGAAATAGGCCTGCAAAACCACGGAACCTGCATCACCGGTCAAGAACTACAGGTGATGTCCGAGTCTGATCTGTGCGAGAAAATTCAACATGTTAATGTGTTTGCCAGGGTCGTACCGGAGCAGAAACTGAAAATAGTCAACGCGCTCAAGAAAAACAAAGAAATTGTTGCCATGACAGGTGACGGGGTCAATGATGCTCCTGCGTTAAAGGCTGCCAATATAGGCATTGCCATGGGAGAAAAAGGCACCGATGTCGCGCGGGAGGCCTCTTCCTTGGTGCTGATGGATGATAACTTCGCCTCCATCGTCGGTGCCGTAAGGATGGGACGGCGGATTTTTGACAATCTCCAGAAAGCCCTGGGGTACATTTTTGCAATACATGTACCTATTGCCGGCCTGTCCCTTATCCCGATCTTTTTTGCCGATTTACCATTGATCCTCTGGCCTGTTCATATTGTGTTCATGGAACTGATAATAGACCCTGCTTGCTCCATCATCTTTGAGGCGGAAAAGGAAGAGGCTAACGTTATGTCCAGGCCACCAGCAAAAATTGACGAGCCATTTTTCGGAGGACGAAAGATTCTTCTCAGCTGTCTGCAGGGGGTTGGCGTACTAATCATTGTCATGGCAATTTATGGACTTGGTTTGTATCAGGGGTATTCAGAAAAAGAGGTCAGAACATTCTGTTTCATAACCCTTATATCCTCGAACATTGCCGTCATATTGTCCAACCGATCCTGGACGCGAAATATTTTCCAGATCCTGATTACTCCTAACCCAACCGTGAAATGGGTCGTCGGCGGAGCGATACTTTTCCTCGCACTGGTATTAAATATTCCATTTCTGACGGAAATATTTCTTTTTCAAAAAGTTAATTTGCTGGAGATCAGTATCTGCACTGCAGCAGGTTTATTGAGTATAACGGGCTTTGAGATTTTTAAGCTGGTAGCAAACCGTTCCAAAAAAGAGCTATGTTAAAAAATGAAATCAACTACAGACTGGACGAATTTATTATCATAGAGCGTAGTGGCGTCGTACTGACCTGGGTGAAGCATATTCCATTTGGCGGCCAGCGCAGCGGGCAATGCTATCGCCTTGGCAATATACTTGTAATTCTTCCTTGGGACCATGAAGAACCAGGTTACTTGAAATTGGAATTCCATGAGTATTCAATGAAATTGCCCAGATGGACCAAGACACTTTATTACTGTTTTGCTTCCACTCTTCGTCAAGTACGCATTGCTCAAGGTCTTTCTACCGATGTAATAGGGCAAATAGCCAATGGCGAAATCAGCCATGAAATTGTCAAAGTGGCCAAGTCACGCTCATTCCAACTTGGTCGATACAAAATCACTGTCCATAAAAGTCACATCATCTCTTGGCTTACTATAGGAGGATTAAATAAAACGATAGGCGGAACATGTTTTATTGAATCCGATATTATTTTTTTAGGTCCTCAAGAAAATGAATCAGACACAAAACAGAGGCGACTCTTTTTTGCCGAGCTCAAGGTGCTTCCCCTGTGGGATAAAACTGTTGCATGGGGTCACGCTGGATCTCTCAAAATTTGTGAGAAATTTAAAAATCAAACGCCTCCATATTTTGCTACTTGGAATCCTGAACCTAAAAAGATCTCTATAAAGGACAATCTTAATCTTTTGCAGAGTGATGGATTTAGCGAAGAAAAGTTCAGAGAGATCAAAGAATCAGACATTGACTGGTTAAAAAACATATGGACTCGTGTTTACCGCGTAGTCAGGTGACCCTATGTTCGGAATCGGTCTGACCTTTATTTCAACTCTTCTCCTTGTCTATATCCTGTGGAGAATATCGACAATCCAAACGCTCCGCGAGGTTGCTTCAAAAAAAACTGTTTTCTATAGTGGTGTTGTCATCTGGATCATCCTTGTCAGCGGACGATTATTTGGGCATGGGAGCGGTTCGCAATGGGCCTCAACCGTCGAATTTGTTGGAATCACGATTACAGCCGTTCTTTTTCTTATATTCACCTGCCTTTTTCCGATAGATCTCGCCACCGGATTTGGTCGCTTCTTTCCCCGCCTGGCTCCTCGTCTTCGGGGGTGGGCAGTGATAGGAGGTTGTGTGCTTTCGTTGGTGGCGACAATCCAGGGAATCCGTCCCCCTGTAGTATCTCATCACGAAGTGAAATTGAAAAACCTGCCCAAGGTGCTTGATGGCACCACTCTGGTAGCTCTTTCTGATCTCCACCTGGGATCAACCCTTGGTCCCCGGTGGCTCGAGACCCGCGTTGCCCAAGTCCAGGAACTGGAGCCGGACATTATCCTGTTGCTTGGGGATATCTTTGAAGGACACGGAGAAAATACTGAAGCCTTTCTACCAGCGTTTCGAAAATTTTCAGCGCCTCACGGTATCTGGTCCGTGGATGGAAATCATGCAAACCATGGGAAAACCGGAGATTCCGGTTCATCTCTTAAAGGAGCTCATATTCTCACTCTGCAAAACGAGTTGAGACAACCCATTCCTGGTTTGCTCCTGGCTGGCCGAAGTGTCCCACGTAGTCATGACGAAGCACCGACAACACGTCCCTGGAATCCTCCAGAAGATCGTCCGCCAGGTGGCCTCATCTTGCTTTCCCACATCCCCGAAGATTCTCAGAAAGCCGCAGACACTGGCGTCAATCTCATGTTGTCCGGGCACACTCATGGTGGCCAGATATGGCCATTCAGTTTCCTTGTGGAGATGGTACATCCCCAGCTCGGAGGGATTTACAAAGTCGATGACATGACCCTGCTGGTTTCCCGTGGCACCGGCACCTGGGGCCCCCGAATGCGGCTATGGCGACCCAGTGAAATCCTTCATATCACTCTTCGGTGTGAGTAAAGAATCTACGGTTGCAAGCCAATAAAAGTGGTTTTAATGGGGGCGGCTAAACAAGGGGAAAAACCTTAATGAAGTAACAAATTCCGAAGAAGAGACAGTTGATACGAAACAAGACTTGCGAAGATGCTGAGATTAGCAGAACAATCATACGATTATATAACATAACTTGCATTCCCCATCTTCAAGGATCAAGTTTTCCAATAACAACATGTTGTTTCAACATCATAAAAAATGTCATTTATAAATACGCTTCATAAGAATGAAGTCAGTCGCCAATAGTGGATACCAAATCTGCTCGCTGCCAGCGTTCGATCAGTCCCGTTTAGACATAGCTGCCTCGCCAATTCCATTGCTAAAGAGTCGCCATAGGTTAGGCCTACAAGAGATCACTTCAGGAAACGAACTTTCTGCGACCAGTTAAGATTGGAAAAACAAATCTCAACTAGTTCGACACCAGTAATAGGTTGAGGTGTCTACTGTTAGTTTGACAACACCTTCGCCCCCAAAGCTGTCGCAACAACCCGTGGACAATTACAATAAGGCGTCTTGATATTTAATTTTTGTGGGTATGCACTTGACTCAAGTGGCCACTACATATAGTATCTCTAATTATGGAGGATTACCCCGAAAACTTGCTCGAATTTGAGCATCGGTTTGCGACCGAGGAAGACTGCCGCCAATATTTTCTCCGGTTGCGCT
>VMSP01000115.1 GCA_013792135.1 Desulfocapsa sp.
ACCAGATCGGAAAATCTTTTTATAAATTCTTTCATGAGCTGCCTCCTGTTGTATTGAAATTTGTGAGGATCTTTCATTATACAACAGTGGCGGCTCATATTGTTCGATCATTTGGGTTGCGGGCGGTTAGCCCGCTTTGGAATTATGAATTCTTTGGTCCTTTTTTGCTGGAAAATTGCAACAGCTTACCCTTCTTTTCTATTTTCTGCGGTGACAGGCATTGGGCGCAGCCTTTACAACTCTTGACCATACTCTGGATTCGTTGGATTAAGGTCGAACGACATTGAGGGCAGAGTTGAAGGATGATCTCCTGGTAGATGTCATCAAGAAGCTCTTGTTCCTCCGCTGTTGCGATGTCAGCCAGGGCCTGAGCTATAATCTTGTCAGGGTATTTCAGCTCAGATAGAGATTGGTCCTTGCTGGCAATAATTTCGGTACGGCAATGATAAAAGATATCTCCTTCTTGGATGGTTATGCCGCAGGAGTCACATGTACGGGTGCTGATATCTGGTATGTCGGTCATAGAAGGAGCCTCTGAGCATTTTGTCCAAGAATGCTGTGTAAACGTTCTGTGTTAAGATTAAATTTTTCAAGTCGCTGAATGGCGGCCAATTGATCATCCCAGGGTGAATCCGTACCAAAGAGAAGATAGTTGGCCGGATGATTGTTCAGCATCCTGGCGGATTGTTTGGGTGGAAGATAGGAGAGAGCAAAAGAGATTTCCATAAAAATTTCTTTACCGATAAGTATTTCTTCTACTTCTTCCCAGTTGTCCCAACCGCCAAAATGGGTGGTGATGAGCCTGAGATCGGGGAACCGATTTTTAATCGTCAGAATCTGGGCGGGATCAGCCCGTCGTGTCCGCGGAAAGGCAATATCGTATCCACAATGGACAACCAGAAGCATCCCTGTCTCTGACAAGGCCTCATAGAGGGGAGTGAGTCGCTCCTCGTCCAGGAAAAAATCTTGATAGTAAGGGTGCATCTTGATTCCACTAAATCCCTCACTTTTGAGCCTGAAGACCCGGGCCACAGCATCGGTATCGGCCGGATGAATTGAGGGGAGCGGGATAAGACGCGGGGATTGGATAGCAGTAGACCATGCAAGAATAGGTTCAAATTGGGCCGGGCGAGTGGCGATGGAACAGATAATGCTGGTATTGATTCCAGCCCGGTCCATGGAGGCTAGCAAAGAATCAACTGTTCCCTGGGTATGGGCTGTAACCTTACCTTCTTTTGCAAGAGCTGGAATGGCTTTGGCGGCCACATTGTCAGGGAAGGCATGGGTGTGAAAGTCGATAATCATAATCTGTCTTACTGAGTTGGAGGCACAAAAGTGTTGTTCAGGTCTTAACTACCATCTATACTGTCTGCATATCTCATTTGGCAAATTAATTATTCATGACTGTAAAAGAGAGTATGATTTCTGTCCCTGGAAAACAGCAGCTCAACTGGAGAAGGGTTCTCCAATCTCCACTCTATGATGTCGGTCAGTTTATTCTGCTAATCATTCTTCTCTTCTGGTTTTTTGCCAATAGTTTTGAACAGATTGGCTACAACTGGTAATGGTTTCAAATTCCCCGCTATTTGTACACCTGTGATGAGCGTGGTTTTGTCATCGGTCCTTTACTGTAGGGGCTGAAAGTAACGTTGCAGATATCAGCTGTCAGTATGATTCTGTCATTTTGGGTCGGATTGGTAACAGCTTTACTGTGATTATCCAGTTCCACGGTGGCTCGGTCGGTGGCAAGGGTCTATCTTGAGGTGAGTCGTAATACGCCACTACTGATTCAGCTCTTTTTTATATATTTTGTTATGGGACCGATTCTGGGGATTGATCGCTTCTTTGCCGCAGTGCTGGCCCTAAGCCTTTTTGAAGGGGCCTATGTCTCTGAGATTATTCGTTCCGGGATTATCTCAATTCAACGCGGTCAGTGGGAAGCGGCTTTCAGTATTGGTCTGAATCGCTGGTCTACCTATCGCTTGATCATCCTGCCGCAAGCCCTGCGTCGAATTCTGCCACCATTGACGAACCAGGCAATTTCGTTGATCAAGGATTCCTCTCTGGTCAGCGTAATTGCGATCTACGACCTGACCATGCAGGCCCAGGCCCTTATCTCTGAGACTTTTTTTACGTTTGAACTCTGGTTTGTAGTGGCACTTATGTATCTGGTGATAACTATGATTCTTTCATGTTGCGTTACGCTTCTGGAAAATAAGATGAAGCGGTCTAATTCTAATTGAGGAGAAAATGAAAAAAATAAAATGGATAACCTCATTGATGATCGGTGTATTAGTACTGCTTTCAAACCTTTCGACCTCTTATGCAGATAATCTACAGCAGGCACTCAACCGGGAATCTACTGTGGATAAGATAATGCGTAGCGGTATACTGCGTGTGGGCATGGACACCTTCCTTCCTTGGGCGGTGACAGGTAAGGATGGCAAGCTGGTGGGGTTTGAGATTGATGTTGCCACACGTCTGGCCGAAGACATGGGGGTAAAGGTGGAGTTTGTTCCTACCAAATGGGCTGGTATTATTCCGGCCCTGTTGATTGGCAAGTTTGATGTAATAATTGGCGGTATGGGCATTACCACCCAGCGGGCGCTCAAGGTAAATTTTACTCTTCCCTATGATTATTCAGGCATGGCGATTGTGGCCCATAAGAAAAAAGCTGCTGGTTTTCATTCTCTGGAGGACTTTAACAAGGAGGAGGTGGAGATAGCCTGTAAGCTGGGGACAACTGCAGTGGCTGCGGCCAAAAAATATATCCCCAAAGCCAAATTACGCTTGTTTGATGATGAGTCCCAGGCGTATCAGGAGCTGCGCAACGGAAATGTCCATGCTGTCGTGGGATCAGTTCCCAGGACGGCCTATGAGGCCCTGCAATATCCGGAAACCATGTTTCTTCCCTTAAGCGCACCATTCACCAGAGAACCGATTGGTTTTGCCGTACGAAAGGGAGATTTTGATACCCTTACGTTTTTTAACAACTGGATTACCATCGTCCAAAATGAGGGTTGGCTGGAAGAGCGACATCAATACTGGTTCGGGACCAGAGATTGGGCCCATCTGGCTGAATAGTCGCTTTTAAATCGATATTTACGCTAATCATGTATCATCACACCTCTCTTGTTGTGCGGAAATATTCTCCTTGAGACCGTGGTGAGCTGTGTTGTTCTGGCCTGTGTCACTGCGCTTGCGTATCGGATAACCGTTACCATACACTACCGCTTGAACTGGGGAGTTATTCCGCAGTATCTGTTCCATTATGATCCAGATCAGGGGAGGTGGGTAGCTAATATCCTGGTTACCGGGTTATGGACCACGATCAGGTTGAGCATCTGGTCCAGTCTGCTGGCGGCTGCTTTCGGTTTGTTCATGGGGGTCATGCGGACGATGGATCGGCTTTTTTTCCGTCTTGTCAGCCTGAGTTATGTCGAGCTTATCCGTAATATTCCTCCATTGGTGCTGGTCTTTATCTTTTATTTTTTTGTCAGTGATCAGATTATGCCCATATTGGGAGTGGATGAATTTATTAGGGGACGGACACCAGTTGTACAGAAGTGGCTGGCAATTCTGGTTGCCTCTCCTGCTCTTTTTACCTCTTTTGTGTCAGGTGTTATTACTGTAGCCCTTTTTCAGGGGGCCTACATTGCCGAGATTGTTCGAGCTGGTATTCAGTCCCTGAAAAAGGGCAGTGGGAGGCTTCGGCCAGTCTGAGCCTTTCCTGGACCCAGCAGATGCGCCATATTATTCTTTCCCAAGCGGCGAGGCGGGTATTGCCACCTTTGGCGAATGAATTTATTAACACCATAAAATATTCATCCATTGTTTCAGTTATTTCCATCCAGGAGCTCACCTTTCAAGGTCTGCAGGTGATGGCAGCAACCCAGGCCACCATTGAGGTGTGGATTACCATCAGTGCGATCTATTTTTTTCTCTGTTTTTGTGTCTCACTTGCGGTACATAGATTAGAGAAATACATGGCCCGTACCGGTACTTGATTGTGGCTTGCAGAGAGGTCGTTATTGGCAGGTGAGTTAAGCGCTTCGTCTTGTGTTCCTGTTGAATTCCTGCTACATTTTATTCGATGGTGGGCCTTTTTTCCATTGGGGTCAGATTAATGAACTTTTTAGAAATATTTATGCTGAAAACGATAGGTGCCGTGTGTATTGGTGAAGTGGCAGCTGTAGTTGATTGCATGTCCATGTAATAGGATTTTTCATGCGTTATTCACATGTGTGTCTCCACACTTTTGGGTATGTACTACCGCCCATAATGGTCAGTTCTGAAGACTTGGAACGACGACTGGCTCCGGTTTATGAACGCCTTAAATTGCCTGTAGGCAGGCTGGAGATGATGAGTGGGATCAGGGAAAGACGTTTCTGGAATCCAGGCACCAGGCCCAGCCAGGGAGCTGTCCTTGCCGGGCGACAGGTTATGGAGAAGGCTGATCTTGCCCCCGATCAGATAGAGTGTCTGATTTTTACTTCTGTCTCAAGGGATATGATGGAGCCGGCAACGGCCTCTTTTGTTCATAACAGCCTGGGATTGTCTGAGAATTGTCTGCTGTTTGATCTGTCCAATGCCTGCCTTGGTTTTCTTGATGGTATGGTTGTTCTGGCCAATATGATTGAATTGGGGCAGGTTAAAAACGGCTTAATCGTGGCTGGAGAAACCGCGGAGGATTTGGTGGATTCGACCATAGAGGCCTTATTGGCGGACCGGACCCTAACCCGCAAGAGCATTAAACCAGCCTTTGCCTCTTTGACCATCGGTTCCGGATCAGTGGCCCTTTATATGTGTCGGGCAGAAAATGAGATCCAGCCCTTGCGTTTGAGTCATGCTGCCTGGCGGGCCAATACGACACATTCCACTCTCTGTCAGGGCAGTCAGAGGGGAAGTGCGACAACGCTGATGAACACCGATTCTGAAGAACTGCTGCATCGAGGGGTGGAGACGGCGCTTATGACCTGGCAGGCCTTTTCCACAGAACCAGGCTGGCAAGCTGCGGATATTGACAGGTTTTTTTGTCATCAGGTCGGTTCTGCCCATGCCAGATTGCTTTTTGATTCTTTGGGGCTGGAAGCGGAAAAGAATTTTGAGACCTTGGCCCTTCTGGGCAATGTGGGGTCAGTCTCGGCTCCCATTACGCTGGCCATGGCAATCGAACAGGATGCCTTTCAACCGGGCCAGAGGGGTGCACTTTTAGGAATTGGCAGTGGTATTAATTCACTGATGCTAGGTGTTGACTGGGGAAAGTGAAACGAGCAGGGGTGGGATTCCGCCAAAAAAGAGGGATTATGCAAGATCATATAACCGAAGATCAAGGGCGCTTTTTACTCCGATTGGCCCGGGAAACTATTGCCGAGAAACTTGGTAAGCAGTTGGGAAAAAGGCGCGATGTTGTTGATCCTGCCCTGCAGGTTGAGTGTGGAACCTTTGTGACCTTAAAGATCGGTGGCCAATTGCGGGGGTGTATCGGTAATCTGGAGCCAGTGGGCTCAATCTATGAAAGTATACGGCGTAATGCCTTAAATGCCGCCTTTCATGATTCTCGGTTCCCGGAACTCACCGTTGAAGAGTTGGCCAAGGTGCATATTGATATCTCCATCCTCACTCGGCCGCAAGCCCTGACTTATCGTGATGGCGCCGATCTTATTGCCAGACTGCGTCCTGGTATTGACGGGGTGATTTTGAGATTAGGCCGCTATAGTGCTACATTTTTACCCCAGGTCTGGGAACAGCTGCCACTGGCTGAGGAGTTTTTAGCCCATCTTTGCCGGAAGGCAGGTCTGTCTGAAATGGCCTGGCACGCTTTGCATCCTGAGGTTGAGACTTACCAGGTCCAATGTTTTGAAGAAGGAAAACGAGATGAAAGAGGTTAAGCTCACTCCGGATCTGGTCGGTAGGGTGCGGCAGATCTATGAGGAGATGGAAAAAGCGTATGATCAGGTGGCCACACTGTTGCAGTTCAGTTGTGACGGCTGCCCTGATAACTGTTGTGATTCCTATTTCCAGCACCATACCTTTGTCGAATGGGGGTATCTCTGGCTGGGATTTCGTCAGCTTCCTGAATCGCAACAGGAGGAGATTCTGAAACGCAGTCGCCTGTACATTGATGCCTGTGAGCAAGCCCTGGCCAGGAATGAACGCCCCCAGGTCGTGTGTCCCTTGAATGAAAAGGGGCGTTGTTGCCTCTATGCCCATCGTCTCATGGTCTGCAGGACGCACGGGGTCCCGGCCACGATGCAGAGGCCTGATGGTCAGCGGCTGAATTTCCCCGGTTGTTTCCGATGTCAGGAGCTGGTTAAGCAAACATTTGCCCATGAGTCAGAGGCACCACGTGCGGAGCGAACAAAATTATTGCGTAGTTTGGCAATGATGGAAAATGAATTGATGGATGGAAAGAGGCATCTCTATCCCAGGATACAATTGACCATTGCCCAGATGTTGGTCAAGGGTCCACCCAGTATTGCTGTACCTTATTGTGAACGGGAGAATGTTGCTGACTAAAAGCTTGGACGCGGAAAAGGGTATTTCTTGTGAGAGGGTATTAAAAGAGCATTTCCGAAAATCGTTGATGAAAGGCGGTGAGGTCTTCTTCGCATTCTCCGCAGATAAGCCTGACGGGGCCTAGAATCTGAGAGCTATCTTCTTCAGGGGTGAAACTTCCATCAGGGTTCTGGATATAATGAGTAGTGAGGATTACATTTTCAGCAACTTCAAAAAAATCTTCATCATTACCGCAAGATGGACAAGAGATCAGATTGACAGTTGCGGGACGATCTTTTTTACTCTGCATAGTGTGTTAATAGTATTTGATGGATGACAGACTATCTTTGGCAGAAAGTGAGGGCAGGAGGATAATCCAACCTTTCTGTTAGAATAGATTTGTTTTAATTGATTGTAGAAGCAGTCGGTGAGATTTTCTTTTTAATTTTGACTATCACTGCACTGATTTTAGAAAAGGTACTTTGCAAGGATGTCTTTGAGGAGGGAGCGGAAACGATTTTGGAGAGATTTGCTGTTTGCATAAAGGCCACAGGATTGATTGGCTGTCCTTTCACGCAGAGTTCATAATGAAGGTGTGCGCCGGTTGATCGACCGCTGCTTCCAACTAGGCCGATAACCTGCCCTCGTTTAACCTTAATACCTTTTTTAACTTTAATTTCCTGAAGATGGGCGAAATGGGTGGTGAAACCGTTTCCATGTTGGATCTCAATAAAATTGCCGAAGTCCCCATTATAACTGGCTTGGATGATCGTACCATCTGCCGTGGCGAATATTTTTTCTCCACGTTTGGCTTGCATGTCCACTCCGGCATGAAAACCTTTTTTACCGTTGACCGGATCCTCTCTGTAGCCAAAAGGAGAGCTTATTGGGCCAGAAAGAGGACGTCCTAAAGGGGTACGACGCAGGATGTCAAGATTCTTGTCGGTACGAAGAAGTAGATCTTCCTGCACGGATTCAGAGGGGATAAAAGGACCACCACTGTTTGCTGTGGTTTTGTGTTTTTTTATTTTCACCCCGATATTCTTCATGATATCTTCAATAAGTTGATTCCGCTTATGGAATTCAACCAGGGTTTTATTAACCAACTCTTCTTTCTCTGCCTGAAACATCGCTGTTTGAGATGTGGTCTGGGAAAGAAGATCATCAATCCGGTCAGCGTAATTCCGACTTTCCTGCGTGCTCTCGATCAGCTTGAGACTCATGGCGGAAACTTGCGCATTCAGGTTACTGTTTTCAACGAAAAGACGAGTGGTAATGATGGCGCCAACAACAGCGGCACAGATAAGGCCAACACTGAGAGCAAGGCCAAATTTAAGCTTTTTTCTAGAAAGAAGGATCGTTCGGGCCTTTTCTTTGGCCCCGGTAACGATGATATGGATATGGTCACTCATTGCGGTTTGTCCGGATTGATTGTATAAAAGAGCTTTGCGGCATATGAAAACTGTCGAGAATAGTTCTCTTTTGGTACAATTTTAACATTTATCTGGATTGTTATAACCGCGGCTTTCGGAATAATCAATAAAAAATCCACCCTGTTCTTTCGTTGATGGCTTTTCCATCTCTTTAATCAAATTTGTTTAACGCCTTCCGGGCGTGAACCAGCACTTATCTTTTATGGCACATCTTCTTAGTTGTAACTCCTTGAGTAAGTCTTTTGGTGCTCAAACCTTGTTTAAAAATATTTCTCTTTCGATCAGTGATGGTGACCGGATTGGTCTTATCGGTCCTAATGGCAGCGGTAAATCAACGCTGCTCAAGATTATCTGCAATAAGATTGATGCCGATGAGGGAAAGATTCTGGCCCAGAGGCATGTACGTACCGCTTATCTGGATCAGGTGGATGTTTTTGAGGAGGAGAAGAGTGTCGCTGAAAATCTGCAACTGGCTCTTTCCGGTCTCGATCTGGATGGAACTGAGCAGTATAATCGGGTCCATGCCCTGCTGAGCAGGGCCGAATTTGCTGATCCTGCTGTCCCTGTTCGCGTCTTGTCCGGTGGTTGGCGTAAACGCCTTTCCATCTGTCGTGCCCTTGTGGTGCGGCCTGACATCCTGGTCATGGATGAGCCGACCAATCATCTTGACATCGAGGGGATCCTCTGGCTCGAAAAGATGCTGTGCAGTCCGTCTGCTGATGGGCCGTCGGCGGTCCTGCTGGTGAGTCATGACCGTCGTTTTCTGGAAAATACGGTCAGTCGGGTGGTGGAATTATCAGCTCTTTATCCCGAGGGCTCCTTTCAGGTGCAGGGGGCCTATGTTAAATTTCTCGAAGAGCGTGAAATCTTTCTAGGGCAGCAGCAACAGCAGGAAGAACGCTTGTCGAACAAGGTCCGCCGGGAGACCGAGTGGCTCCGGCGCGGGCCCAAGGCTCGGGCCACCAAAGCTCGATATCGCATTGATGAGGCGCACAAACTGCAGGATGAACTGGCGCAGGTCAAGACCCGCAATCGGTCTACATCAAGTGTGCAGATATCATTTGATGCGACCGGTCGGAAAACAAAAAAACTCCTTGAGGCCCACGGAATTGCCAAGGGGCATGGCGGGAAGACACTGTTTTCCGGGCTCGATATGGTACTTTCTCCCGGCACCAGGCTTGGGCTGCTGGGAAGAAATGGCTGTGGCAAGTCCACACTGATGCAGCTTTTGGCAGCTGCTGGCAGTGGCGACGGGGCGGTCTTACCTGATTGTGGAGAGATCGTTGTGGCCGATGGGGTCCGTATTGTCAGTTTTGATCAGCGGCGGGAAAAGATCAATCCTGCCGTGACCCTGCGTCGAGCCCTGGCCCCTGATGGAGATGCCATTGTCTGCCAGGGGCACTCCATGCATGTCATCTCATGGGCCAAACGTTTTCTCTTTCAGCCCGAACAACTGGAAACCCCGGTAGGCCAGCTCTCTGGTGGTGAGCAGGCCCGGATTCTTATTGCCGAACTGATGCGCCAGCCAGCAGACATCCTGCTTCTTGACGAACCTACTAATGATCTTGATATCCCCTCTCTTGACGTACTTGAAGAGAGTCTCCTTGAATTTCCCGGGGCGCTGGTACTTGTGACCCATGATCGTTTTCTTCTTGATCGCGTCTGCGACCAGGTGCTGGGTTTTGATGGGCGTGGAGGATTGGGATATTTTGCCGATTATGAGCAGTGGCTCTCAGCCCTGCAGGACAGTGGCAAGGAGACTGAAACATCGCTGACAATTACGTCTGTTGCCGGCAACCAGGAAAAAAGGAAGAAGACGGGTAAACTCTCTTATCTTGATCAGCGGGAATATGACCAGATAGAAGAAAAGATCTTGCAGGCAGAGGAAGAGCAGGAACGGCTGCAGGCGCTTATGGATGCCCCGGAGACAGTCTCAGATCCTGAACGGCTGCATGAGTGCTGGACGGAGTTGCAGGAGGCGCAGGCCGGCGTGGCGCAACTCTATGAACGCTGGGATGTGCTGGAGGCCAAGAAAAACGGGAGCGAGTAATTCTGGATTTGTAATGTATAATGATTGATAGGAGATATGTTCACTTTTGTAATGTTACGCTTATAGCGTTTTGTTTTACTCATGGGGTGTTCCTTTATCGTTAGTGTGTGGCTGTCCACACCTTAACACACTGTCTGATTTTCTGGGGCCACCTCTACCTTGTCTTTGCCCGGAAACAAGTCATTACCCTGGTGGACAGCTGGTTTATGAAATGGCCGTATCTTCAATGTATGCCGCAACTTGGCTTCCATGCAATTGGCCAGGTGAGAAGAGATACAGCCCTGTTTGGTGTTCCTGTTTTAACCGGCAGCGGGGTAAACCAGGAACATCTGGCGACCAGTATGATGCCGAGGCGGTCAACGCATTACCGGAAATACGCGAAGGGGTCTTCCTGTGTGGAAAGTGGCAATGGGTGCGTTACCGCAGTGCTGTTTGTCTGGCCAGATTAATGAAAGAGCGAAAAGTCCGGGCCATCTGGATGCAAGTTGAAGATGAAAACGGCGCCTTAAGTAAACAGCGCCTGAATCCGTCCACGTTAAGCGACTTATTGCCTCAACAGATTTTTGTCTATTATGGCCGCAGATGGTCAATCGAGGATCTTTTCAACCAGATGAAAAACCGGTGGGGTTGGAAAGATGCCTGGCAACAGTCACGACTGGTTTTGCATCGCTGGACCCAGATTCTATCAATTGCCTATGCATCTCTCCTGTTGACAGAATCTCCTGCATGGTCCAAAGTGATTGTATCTGCGAAAAATCATCAGACCAATCATGAGAAACAGTTCCTTGGTCGGACGACCGTTCCTGGCATGATCATGTTTCTGCAGGGCGCCACAGGGAGCTTGGGGAGTATTTTTTGCTGAAAGAGTATCGACTATGTGGTATCGAACTTTTTTCATCTCCTGCCTTTTGGTTTCAAACAATAAGGTTCGGTAACGTTTTCGGTAAAACTTTGAGACACATAGTGCAAGGCTGCCCTCAGCTTCATTTGTGGCTGGATTAATTTTGTTGAGCAAAACCGACATCTGTTGCGCCCATTGCAGCTTATCTTGCTCCCAGTCCTTTTCCCCCTTCGTGCAGGTGATGGGGGCATTGCACCGCGCATGGGACTTGCCATATTTAAAGTAGGGATTCCAATGGGCATGACACAATACGCCATGAGACCGGGTCAGTATCCCTTGCCTTGCTTCCTTGCTTGGGGCATGTGGATACAAATAAGTGATCTTATCAATTGAGGTATTTGGTGGAGCCAGTGACGAACTCCTCCAATATTGATACGTTTTTCATCGACTTGAAGCAAGGATGCTATATAAGCTGCATTATGGCCCTTGGTTAAAACACTCAAGACCATCAAAAGCCTCTTTGCAATGCCATTATCTGTAGATTTTAAACGCATCCATATTCACCGTTTATTGTTCAGAAAATTATACAAAGACCATGTCAAAAACTTTTTTATGTTGAAGGCATTTTTCAGGGTAAATAATAACGTTTTTTTGTTTTTTTCTTGAAATGCAATAACTCTTTTATGATAAAATCAATTATAGCATTATTTTCAATAAGCCGCAGTAAAGATACAATATCGCTATCAGCATGACACATGCAGTACAAGGAACCGTAACGAAAGAGTTTGAAATGCACGAGTTATTTTATAACGACTTATAAACTTGAAATTTGTTTTCATAAGACCAAAAAAAGAACCACTCAATGCAACCTGGCAATAAAAAAAATCATGGTCCAAAGAGCTTCAAGCGAATACTTCTGCTCCTGGCGTTGACGGTCATACTTTTTCTGCCCCAGCTCTGTCTGGCAGCCATGGATGAGGGCCGAGTGCGGGCAGCAGTCATCTTTCATATCATAACCCTTACCCAATGGCCGGAACCGAAAATTCCCCCTGACCAGCCTCCCCACATCATCGTACTCGGGGAGGATCCAGAAGGCATTGCCACTATCCTTACCAACAAGTCACAGGACTCCACGACCGCTAATAAATCGATACTGCGCGTCACCTCGCTGCCCTCCCTAGATGAAGCCACCGTTTTTAACAACATGCTTGCCGACTGTCAGGTCCTCTATCTGACCCAAGACGGACTGCGATTTCTGCCACAAATCAGATCACTGGTACACAAACGACCAATCCTGACTATTGGCGAGACAGAGGAGTTCTGTCAAAATGACACCGGCATGATCTGCCTCACCATAAAGGCCCAGAAACTTGCCATTCAGATCAATCATAAACTGACTTCGGGTATTGGTTTCCACTTCAGCGCCGAGTTGTTACGCCACACCGTCCTGATCGAAAATGGGGGGGCTCAGAATGCACTTCCGTGATTTCTCATTTCGGGCAAAAATCGTCAGTATCTGTCTGGGGGTAAGCGCTATTTCTCTCCTGCTCGCCGGTCTTACCCTCCTCTCCATTGATCAGGTCAACATGCGGGACACATTGCGGGATAAGCTGATCAACCAGGCGGAAATCATAGGCCAGAGCGCGGCCTCATCCCTTGTCTTTTACGATCTGGACTTTGCGGGCAAGCTCCTCTCCAGTCTTGGCGTTAATCCTCATATCCAGACCGCAGCTCTCTACTTCCAGGACGGCACACTCTTTGCCAGCTACACCAATCCAAAAATGGCAGATTTTGCACCACCCACCATGCCACCCCCAGATATAGCCAGGTTTACCTCAACGTTTTTAGAGGTATCCCGCCCCTGTCTTCTCAAGAATGAACAGGTTGGCATAATTTATCTACGTTCTGATCTTGCTGAAATCTCCAACCGTCTCCGTTTTTCGATTTTCATTTTCATCGCCGTATTTCTGCCTGCAATCGGCGCGTCCTTGCTCCTCACATGGTGGGCGCAGCCGCTGATCATGCGGCCAGTCAACATTTTAACTGCTGCAGCAAGAGACGTTACTGAAAAAGGTGATTACAGCCTGCGGGTTGATCAAAACAGCTCAGATGAACTGGGAATCCTAGCTAATACCTTTAACAAGATGCTGGATCAGATTCAACAGACCACTTCTCAGCTCACAAAAAGCGAGCTGGAACTGATCGAGCATCGCGATCATCTCGAGGAATTGGTAACCAAGCGGACAGCAGACCTGGAGATAGCCAATCAGGAGTTACGGGATTTCGCCTATATCGTTTCCCACGACCTCAAGGCCCCCCTGCGGGGCATCAATCAGCTTGCCACTTGGATCAGTGAAGATTATGGCTCCATTCTGGCGGAGGAAGGCCAGCAGCAACTTGCCCTGATGAGCGAGCGGGTCAAACGCATGCATGCCCTTATCGACGGCATCCTGCAATACTCACGAATTGGCCGGCTCCAGGAACAACGTCAGGGGGTCGATCTCAATGCGGTGGTAGCCGATACCATTAACCTGCTTGCCCCGCTATCACATATCCGCGTACGCATCGACGGCAAACTGCCGATTGTCTTTGCTGAACAGGTGCGGATGCAACAACTCTTTCAGAATCTTATCAGCAATGCCATTAAGTTCATGGATAAACCGCAGGGCAAAATTGTCATATCGGCGACAACCAATCATGACAATCTCTGCCACATTACCGTTAGCGATAACGGCCCCGGCATTGAGGAAAAATATCATCAGAAGATTTTTCAGATTTTCCAGACCTTGGGCCCACATACCAACAATACAGACAGCACCGGTATTGGCCTGTCACTGGTTAAAAAGATTGTCGAACTGCACGGCGGCACCATTGAAGTCAAATCAGAGCCCGGCCGAGGCTGTCAATTTGTTTTCACCTTGAAAATCTACTCACCTGACAAAATGAGGAGCACGTGATGCATAACAACAAGACCATCCTGCTGGTTGAGGACGACGCCGTGGATGCCATGACTGTCCGCCGGGCCTTCAAAGACCTACAAATCAACAACCCTCTTCATCATGCTGAAAACGGTGAGCAGGCCCTGACCTGGTTGCGGGATCCCGCTATCAAACTCCCCTGCCTTATTCTGTTGGACATGAACATGCCGAGAATGAATGGGACTGAATTCCTGCGGGAGGCAAAGGCGGAGCCGTGTCTACGCAAGATTCCAGTGGTCGTGCTCACCACATCGGAAGAAGAACGTGACAGAGCCGAGAGCTTCAACCTCGGAGTGGCCGGTTATATGCTGAAACCCGTTGATTATAACCAGTTCATTGACGTGGTGCGCATCATTGACCTATACTGGACCTTGAGCAAACTTGCCCCCTGGAGTGCCCATGATAAATGATAAAAAAAATATCCTGCTGGTTGATGACGACCTGATAGACCGTTTGGCATTTGAACGTTATGCGAGAAAGACAGTTTTTCCGTATGGTTATATGCTCGCCGGGTCAATCCGTGAGGCATTGCAGATACTGGAAACCCACGAATTCGACGCATTGGTGCTTGATTACATGCTGGGTGACGGCACGGCCTTTGACTTGATCAGCAAGGCAGGGCGAGCCGCTATCATTGTGGTGACCGGCCTGGGAGATGAAAAGGTGGCTGTTGCCGCCATGAAAGCCGGCGCTGCTGATTATCTGGTCAAAGATACCCAGGGCGGATATCTGACCACCCTGCCATTAACCATTGATCGTGCTATCCGCAATAAGGAAAATGAGCGGGAGCTTGCTCTCTACCGTGAAAATCTGGAATACCTGGTAGCTGAACGGACGATGGAGCTTGCGGCTGAGGTATTCCAGCACCAGCAGGCCGCAAAAGCGCTTCGGGACAGTCAACGGAACTGGGAGCGTACCTTTAACGCCATTAACGATATTATCATTATTGTCGATTCGGACAGGATAATTATCAGAGCCAACCGAGCCGCAGCCAGTATATTGAACCTTGCCACTCGTGATCTGGTCGGCAAGACATATCATGATTTTTTCCAGAACAATAAGAATGATCCTGCCGAATGTCCGGTGGAAAAATGTCTCAACGAGGAACAGGGTTGTGCTGTTGAATTACAGTATGGAAAAGAAAGAATCCATCTTGTCAGCTGTTCGCCCGTCTTCACCAAAAAGGGGGGCATCGACGCTATTGTGTTGGTGGGCAAAGATATCACCGAACAGAAACAGTTGGAGATTCAGCTTATTCAGGCCCAGAAGATGGAGGCCATTGGCGTCTTGGCTGGGGGTATCTCCCATGATTTCAATAATATCCTGACAGGGATTCTTGGTTATTCGCAATTGGCCCTGAGGCAGTCAGAACCTGATTCCTTTATTTATAATGCGCTGGAAAACATCAATACGGCCGGCCTCAGAGCCCGTGACCTGGTAAAGCAGATCCTTGCCTTCAGCCGTAAAAGTTCTGAAACCAAGCAACTCCTGTTGGTGCAATTGATAATCAAGGAATGTCTGACCCTGATACGTGCCACCATTCCCAGCACTGTCACCATCCGTCATGATATTGATCCGGATTGTGGGGTGATCATGGCCAGTCCGGTACAACTCCATCAGGTCCTGATGAATCTCTGCGCCAATGCCAGCCATGCCATGGAGGAAACAGGTGGCGAGCTTTTTATTTCTTTAAGGCAAGCGATCCTTACCAAACAACAGGAAAAACGGCTCAATCTTCCCGCTGGCCAGTATCTGCTTCTGGCTGTACGGGATACCGGAGCAGGGATTGACCCGGAGATTCTTTCCCGCATTTTTGAACCTTTTTTTACTACCAAAGGACTAGGGAAGGGAACTGGTATGGGGCTTTCCGTAGTCCACGGAATCATCAAGGAGTGTGGCGGAAATATTACTGTGGAGAGCAAAAAAGGAGCAGGTTCGCTTTTCCAGATTTTTCTGCCACTGTCCAACAGTAACGGACAAGAGGGTATTATAGCTGAAACAGAATCTCTGCCTCTTCAAACCGGTTCAGGCCGGATCCTCTTTGTCGATGACGAGGAACAGATCAGACTTTTTGCAAAGACGATGCTTGAGGAACTGGGCTACAAGGTGACAACAGCGGAGGACGGCATGGAGGCATGGCGTATTTTTACAGCCAAACCGGAAGACTTTGATCTGGTGATCACCGATAAAACGATGCCGAGATTAAAAGGCTTGGCCCTGGCTGGTAAGATTCGAGCAGTGCGCACCGATCTTCCCATTATCCTCTGTTCCGGTGACCAGACCGGTATGATCCCCGCCATGCTGGGGACCGTTGGAATTCAGAAATTTCTGACCAAACCCTTTGTTATTGGAGACCTGGCACAGGCCGTACACGAGGCCTTGGCCGAGGTACAGCCGCCAGCTGATTCCAACTCTACCTGAATTCTCCATCGGTTGAGCGCCGAGGCTGTCGAGACGGGTGCAGAGGCAAGGCGGCAAGGCCGTATACCCGGGAGTAGTATGAGGAACCGACAAAGATAGCATCTTGATTGAGAAACAAAAGAACAAGGAGAGTATTTTTATGACCAGAATCTTTTTTTTATCACTCGTCACCCTGTTCCTGCCTTTCTGTGAGGCGTCTATAACCCTTGCAGATACCACAGAGGATGTTCAGGAGAATCCTTTTGCCATGTCTTTGGAACAATTGATGCAGGTGGAAATCACCGGTGCCACTCTCACCGAAAAATCACTGAAGAATGTGCCTGCCGCAGTCACGGTTTTCACCCGGGAAGAGATCAGCCGTCTGGGTATGGATTACCTGCACGAACTGCTCAATCTGGTTCCCGGTTATCAAAGTCAGCGCTACTCTGATATGTCAACTGGTTCTAATTACAGCAGTCGTGGCCGCAGGCAGGGGGCAAACAGCAGGGAGGTGTTGCTGCTTCTTGACGGCCGCCCCATGAATGATCCCCGCACCGGTGGTCCAATCAGCGGAAAGAGGTTACCATTGGGGCAAATTGATCGGGTCGAGATAATACGCGGCCCGGGATCCGCCATCTACGGCTCCAATGCCTTCACTGGCGTCATCAATGTCATCACCATAAAAAATGAAAATAAGGCTGCCATCAGTGCCGGCACCGACAATCATCAGGAAGGAGAGCTTCACCTCTCGCATCAAAGCGGCGACTGGCATTCCCGGCTCTATGCTCATGGCGCATATGACAGAGGCCAGGACTACACCGTCCATGATACCTTCAGCGCGTCATCGATCACGACCACTGATCCGTCCCAGGGCGGTGATATTGACCTGGCCATTGGCCATAATAATACCTTGCTGAGCCTTTCCCACAGTCAGACTAACACCGATGATTTTTACACCTTTGAACTGCTTTCCAATGGATTTAACTCCAACAAAAGCCGTGACACCCTGCTCACCCTAGAGCAGTCCTGGAACTGGCATAAGGATCTCGCTACCCATCTGCTGATTGGCCATAGAGAGAGTGATGTCTGGTTCAATAGTCAGATTACCCAGGCAGGATCGCTGGTCCTGATCAGCGATCCGCCCAGCAGCGATCCTTTACTGGCACAAAGCATTGTCAAATCCAATGCGCAGTATCTGCAATTTCACAATGACTGGACCCTGGACAAAAACAGCAGCATCCAGGGTGGTCTGGAATGGCGACACGAGGCAGAAACTGAGGCCCGAGCCTATAATAACTTTGATCTGGCCGAATTAACGGCACTCATGAATGGTGAAACTGCCTCTCCCGTCAGTTATTATGGTAATTTTGATCATTTTACCCAGATCGGCAGCGAAGAGGACCGAAATGTGCTTGGCATATATGCCCAGTATCAACGACCATTGTGGCAACATGCGGAATTAACAATGGGGGCACGTTATGACAAGTACAGCGACATAAATGGTATTTTGAGTCCCAGACTCGCTGTTGTGCAGCAACTTACAGCCATTCACACCCTGAAGCTGCTTTACGGAGAGGCCTTCCGCGCCCCGACTCTGGCCGAAACAGGCTTGTTGAACAATCCCCTGCAGGTCGGCAATCCCGATCTTGACCACGAAACCATCCAGACCTGGGATCTGATCTGGATGGCTCAATGGCAGAAACTGGGCCTCAATCTTGGCTGGCTTCACAACCGCATCAATAATCCCATTGCCCAAGAGATCGTAAATGGTATCAATACCTACACCAATCTGGACAAAAAAGAGACAAGCCAGGGGGTCGAGATGGAGGCCAATCTGCAGGTATCACCACAATGGCTACTCCGCGCCACCTTTACCCGTTTGACCGAACTGCCGGACAGCGCCTTTCGTGAGGCCGATACCCTGGGCTCGTTTATGATCAACTATGAAAAAAATGCGTGGAACTTCAATCTGGTCGGCATCTATCACAGTGAACGGGAAATGCTCAGCGATAATACCCACCTGACACTCAACGATTATTGGCTACTGAACAGCAAGCTTCGTTACCGTTACAACAAAAACTGGCAATTTTTCGTCCAGGCAAAAAATCTTTTGGATGAAGAATACCAAACGACAGCGCAGGGTAATGGGCTGGTTGAAGGAATCGCAAACCGTGGGCGCGAACTCGGCGTTGGGGTGATCTGGAAGTTCTAATGGAAATATTTCCGTTGGCAGCTTGATATCAAGGCAATTACTCTCTACACCAGAAAGTACATGAATACAGAGACAAAAAATATCGGTTCCACGCGCGACTCGCTGGTACCACACTTCACGTTTACTGGAAAAATGAATACTTCAATTGACCCAATCCTGCTCATGGAAATTTTCCGACTGCGCTATGAGGTTTACTGCCTGGAATGCCAATTTCTAGACCCCCTCGACTATCCGGACGGTTTGGAGATAGACAGCTACGACCAACGCTCCTTCCACGTCGCATCACACAACCTTGAGGGATTGCTGGTTGGTTCTATGCGTTTTGTCCTGGCAAAAGAAGGTCAAAAATTTCCCTTTGAAGAACACTGCTCGACATTTGACGACTTCACCTTTCCGCCGCGTGAGCAGTGTGGTGAGGTGTCTCGTCTGGTAGTACGCAAGAGTTATCGGAGACGAGCTGGGGATTCACTCCAAGGTATGAGCAAAGGGTTTCAAGAACAGGGAAACGTCAGCAACATCGGGCAACCCGAGGGCAATGCAGAGAGCAACGACAACCAGCGGAGGAATAACAGCCCGCAGACCCTTATTGGCATGTACAGGGAAATCTATCGCTACAGTCGCCGAAACGGAGTTAATTACTGGTTCGTTGCAATGGAACGCAGTCTTGCACGCATACTTAATCGTATGGGTCTTCGTTTTATCCCCATAGGCCCGCAAACCGACTACTACGGCAAGGTCATACCGTATAGTGCCAACCTAGATGAAATGGAGGCCGATCTGCTCAAGGCCAATGCCTTTCTCGCCCACTGGTTCAAAGAAGATCCCGAAACACCATATGCCGCTGTTGGGGAAGAGCTGGAATAGCTTTGTCTCTGTCAGCACGGGGGGCGAACTTTGTGCTTGTGTCAATCCCCCGTGAGACTTCTTGCATTTCTGCAATCAGCCTGGTGGCCAGAGTAACTGACGGCCGCCAAGAATATGGAGGTGGATGTGAAAGACGGTCTGGCCCGCAGCAGCACCATTGTTAAAGATCATCCGGTACCCATCAACGAGCCCGAGTTCCTTGGCAAGCCGTGCGCCTATGCGCATCATCTTGCCCATGAGCTGCTCATCTTCGGTTTCCAGGAAGGCCGGACCAACAATGTGTTTTTTGGGGATGAGTAGAAAATGGACAGGTGCCTGGGGTGAGATATCCCGGAAAGCCAGAAACTCATCGTCTTCATAAAGTTTGTCCGCTGGGATATCTCCGGCAATTATCTTGCAGAAAAGACAGTGTTTATTCATGATTTTTCTCTTTCAACATTAGGTCAAGAGGAAATGGACTTATTGAGGGGTAAAAGAGTCCTCAAAAAGTTTTATGATGGCCTCACGGCCGGCATCACTGAGATACCTGGTGCCAGACCCTACAAATGTGTTGTATTCAATGATCGGGGTATCTGTCTGCCACTGGTTCTCTTTCCAGGTAAACCATTGTTTACGGGGTTGATCAAAGACGTGGAGGGGACGGTTGAACAGTTTGGCCAGTTCCACAGCCCAACCTGTACCGCCCTTTACTGAATTGTCT
Source organism: Desulfocapsa sp. (assembly GCA_013792135.1). GTDB lineage: Bacteria > Desulfobacterota > Desulfobulbia > Desulfobulbales > Desulfocapsaceae > UBA2270. The sequence goes on from VMSP01000115.1 coordinate 19,977, forward strand.
TCGAGGATGGTGCCAATGACAAAGATCTGATGGCCGTTGTTGACCATATGAAAGATGGTTTGTAATACCTTTCTGATCTTGGAGGTCTCGTAATAGGTGCGGTTGAGCATCTTTGAGGCCAGCTCCATGCTGATGTCGCCTCGTTCCAGGTCCTGCTGGCTGAGATAGACGGCATTGTTTTCCCGATGCAGCTTGTGTCCTTCAAAGGTGTAGATAATCTCTTTTACGCCCCATTTTTCTGCCGTTTCACCAAATGTTGCCTCGGCCCCTTTCAGGCCACCACTGCAGAGGGTACAGGAATTCTGATCCATATATGTGCTCCTTATTTATTAAGTATATTGGAAAGTTTCATGTTCAATTCTATACCACACCTGCATGCAAAGGCAAGTTTTGCCATGTTTTTTTCTTGTTGTCAGGTAGAGATTTCTTTTTTCCTGCCTCGCAGGAAGACGCGGTGCGGAGCCGGATATCCTTCTACGGTAAGCGTCGGGGATCGTGGGTCGATAAAATCGCTGTACGATTCAAAGGTCATCCATTCAGTGGATCGTTGTTCTTCTGAGCTCATGGGGTGTTGGCAGAAGAGCTCCACCTCGTCAAAGCCCGCCTTTTCCATCCACAGCCGCAGGCAAAGGCCGGTGGGGATAAAATAGGTGCCGGGCACTTTGGCGTAGGTTTTGTCTGGAAAGAGGGCAATGGGCGCATCGCCAGGAATCGCCTGGGATTCCAGAAGCAGCGTGCCGCTTGGACGCAGCGATTGATAGATATCACGCAGTACATCAATGGGCGCGGCGCGGTGGTAGATGATACCCATGAGAAAGAGGACATCAAAGCAATCAGGGAAAAGGGATAGATGCTCGACGCCGAGCAGGTCAATATGGAGTGCCTCCTGCCTGCCCATGCTGTTCAGGGCCTTGAAACAGTAATAGTGCTGCATGGAGGGTTCCAGACCGAGGACCAGTTTAGGGCGATAGGGGGCCATACGGAACATGTAGTAGCCGTTGTTGCAGCCGATATCGGCGACAATCTTGTTCTCCAGGTCGGGCAGCATCGGCAGCAAGCGCTGCCATTTGCGTTCACTCCGCCATTCGGCATCGATGTCGATGCCAAAGACTGAAAAAGGGCCTTTGCGCCAGGGCATGAAGGCGCGCATGGCAGCGTTGACTCGTGCCTGATCGTCAGCATTTAGTTCGTCGGGGTGGCCGATGATGACGGTATCACCGGTGCAGTCAACAGTTTTGGCAATAAAAGGGGCAAGCGATTCATAGGGCGTGCGATAGCGGAGAAAACCCTTTTTTTGTTGATTAACCCATTTCTGCCGTTCCTGGTGGAGGGAAAAAATCTCCTGACGGCGGGCGGTTTCCGGAAGCAGGGAAAGATAATCGATGGAAGAGGGCATCTGGTTCAACCCGGTTTGATGGCAATAAAGGAGACGAAATTGAACCATTGAAAGAAGGTCTCGACGTTTGTAAATCCGGCACCCAGAAGGAGCTCCCGGTTTTCTTCAATGGAAAAGGGGATCAGGATATTTTCCAGGGCCTCTCTTTTGTTGGCAATTTCAAGCTCTGAATAGCCGCGTTCCAGTTTGAACTGATGGTAGATGTCGATATATTTGCGGTTGAGCAGAGGATCGTGGGAAATCTTTTTTTCACTGAGGATCAGGAGGCCTCCGGGGCGCAGGTTATTGAAGAGTCTGTGGATGAACTCCTTGCGGCGCAGGGGGCGGATGAACTGAAGAGTGTAGTTGAGGAGAAAGGCCCCAGTATCGGCCTGATCCAGATCGGTGATGTCCCGGGCAACAAAGGAGACCTTGTCCTGTTTGGAGAACATTTCAGCCTTCAAGCGGGCCTTGTGGAGCATGGCAGGCGAGTTGTCGATTCCCTTGAATTGTAGTCCCTTCTCCGGCAACAGCCGGGCTAGTTGCAGCAGGGTGGTGCCGGTGGAGCAACCAAGATCAATGACCGTGTCATTCTGGTGGAGAAAGGTGTCGAGGAGTCGGGCCGTTCCTTTGATGACTTCCTGGTAAAAAGGAATGGAGCGGTCAAGCATGTCATCGAAGACTTGGGCGACCCGTTCGCTAAAGACAAAATCTTCCTGGACCTGGTTGATGGCGAAAAGGGTGTCTTTGCTAGTGGGTAACATGGCGGCAATAGAGGAATCAGGACTGGGCTGAGGATTATGATGATTGATTTAGCGTAAAGACACTATATTATAACCCTTTAAAAAATCCTGCTATTGTTTTATGCGAATTGAAAGGTGGTATGGGTTGCATCTCAAGTTATAGGCTATCGATGACAAGTCTCTTTCCCTGAATATTGCAAGGTTGGCAACGCCATTGGTGTGGCCCTGCTTGGTAAGGCATCTTCCACCCTTGTCATGTAACGGCGTGAAACTACCCGCCAATTGAGAAGGTTGGCCTTGCCAGCAGTTCAAATAAGGAACCCCCGACTGATGAAGTATCAAGTCGGGGGTTCGCCGTTTGGAGTTGGTATCATGTTATTTTCTTACCTGACTTCTTTTCTTCACCTTGTTAACATACTGGTAAAATGTTGGAAAAGCGACAAAAAAAGCCACACAGATCAGATATTCTATGCCTTTGATGTGGGTGTAGAAGTCAACCATTGTGTGCAAAGGTTTGATCATTCCTGTTGCTGCCATATATTGTCCTGCCAGCTCACTGACCGACCAGTTCAGGTAGGAAAGCGCATTTAACACTGCGGCACCGACCCAGATGCACATGATAAAACCGGTTGCGAGGAGAATTTTTCCTGTTGTAAAATATCTGTTTTCCATTTTATTACCTCGGGTAAGAGAGATAGAGAGAAAATGAGGTGTTGCCCTCGGTGAGGAGAAGCTACGGCTTCTTGTTCCCTTCTGGCCAATTCGATGATTATGTTATTTATTTACAACGACTTAATTACCGGTGAAAGCTGTCATTAAGCTCTTCAATAAACCACCAAATCCGTAATTTATCAGACCGCTGATGATGCAGGCAAATCCCCCTCCGCCAACAAGTCCTGCCATGGCAAATCCGACCACTAATGCAAATTTTGAGGTTTCGTAACCGGCATTAATTTCTGTCTCCTTGTTAATTTGTACGTTTGTATTCTTCACGATGTTCTCCTTATAGTGCTTATTTTTCGCTTTTTACGTCTTCTTTTGCCATCTATGAAGCATGAATGATGCCAGTTGTTCAATTATTGGCATCAGGAATATGTTTGTTTCGTAACATGTTGATTATAAAAAATAAAATTTATGAAAAATCATTTTTGTGTTTTATTTGAGGCTTGCAACAGAAGTGAGGTGAGGACAGGGAGTCACGGCATAAGCGTAGTATTCAGAAAAAAGTATGTGGTGTGAACTCCACGAAAGTGTGGAGTTCTTTTGTGGATAGGGGCAGGAAGACTGGTTACATCAGAATATGATATGGGATGATGCAGAGGTGAAGGGCAGGTTCAACAGGGAAATATGATTGTGCAGATGTTTTGCTGCTCAGACCCTGATTCAACCTTCAGGTCACCACCAAAATTCTGGAGAAACAGTCTACACTGTTGCAGTTGAGGCCAAGGCTCCGGGGTAGATCCGGAATGGTCTGTAGATTGCCAGGCCGTGCCATGGTCTTGCATGGTGATCAGGAGCTGGTTGTGGCCTGTCTGTTCGGTAAGAGTAGCGGCTATCTGAATCTGTTTTAGTTTATGGTTACCGGCAGGATATTTTGCTAAAATGCGGCTTCTGGCATTTTGTATTAAAGAAAGGATGACTAATTGGATGTCTTTACCATTTTTGGGAATTACAGGCAGGCCATGGGCGATTTTGATCTGTAGTGCAATCCCTTCTGTTTTTGTCTGTCCTTTAGTCAGGGTGATAATGGGTGCTATGATTTCCTGAACCGTGTATTGCCGATTTTCTTCGCTGTTGTCCCGGGCCAATTGCTGGAGCTCGACGGTTAGGCGAGAAACTTTTTTCTCTTCTGTCAGCAGCTTTTGCAGGAGTGTTGTTGACTCTGATAGCTGCCCCGGCTCATCTGTTAGATCCAACAAGGCCTGCGTATAGTTGATTGCGCCATTGGATAGGTCGGTGAGTTCATGGGCAAGGCCAGTGGTAAGGCTACCAAGTGTGGAGTAGCGGTATAGTCTGGACAGTGTTTCAATGGAGAGAGTGTTTGCTGGTAAGGAATTCAAATTAGAGGGAGCGTTATTTATCTTGTCATGGATAAGATGATTAAAAAAATATGAGAGCAGTGTCATCTCCCGGCTACTGAAACATTGATGGCCGTGATTGTAGAGGGTGATAATGGTAAGGATCTCGTTTGGTGATGGAACGGGAAATGAGGCGCTGGAAAAAGTGTCATCAGAAAATGGCAGCAAGTTGCGTAATGATTCAGGAAGCGAAGAGGTGAAGAGGCGGGAGACAGTTGCGGTCTTTGTCTGCATTACTTTGCTTACGGAGTTACATAATCCTCCAGCGGTTTTACAATATTTGAGTAGATGATCAAGGATATCAAGACATCCTTCTTCACTTGTCGATAGGCAACCACAGGCACTGACAGGTTGAGGCAGTTCTTTATCTTCGATGATGGTGCCGACCCAGACCAGACAATAATCAGCATTGACCTGGAGGACAGAGCAGATATCCTGCCACCGTTCTGTCGGTGATGTGGAATTTTTTTCAAGTGTTTCATAGAGGGCAATGGCGTTGCAGATCTGAGAGAGACGCAGATGCTCAGCAGCAAGGGTCGTAACGGTGTTGATAATTTCATGGACTGATACATCTAGGTTTGTTTTCTGATTTATTTGCGGATCTGTGTTTTTATCGTCGATGCTCCGTACCTGGTGACCGAGTTGCAGAATAGGGTTGGTGATAGATCTGTTGATGAGAAAGAGTAGAGTGCTGACGACAAAGACAACAAGGGCCAGGCAGCCGACAAGTGTCTTGTGCAGACCGAGAAGCAGGGCCTGGGTGTAAGATGACAGGCCCTGGTGAAATTGGCTTACACGTCCGAACATTGAGCGGAGCAATGCTGTCAGGGTAGAAAGCTGTTCTGGTGATGGCGTATCGATGGTCTCTTGCACTGCGCGTAATTTTACTACCAGCCCAACCAGATCAATCTGACTGATAAATCCCTGCTTGAACTCCTCAGGAATCAGGATGTCATTTCGGATGAGAGTGATATCGGCCTCCAGTTCTTCGATTTCTCCAAGGATATCTTTGAACTGAATTTTTTTTTGGGTTATCAGAGTTTCATTAATATGTTCCTTGATGGTGCTGAACTCAAACAGCAGCTGTCTGCTGGCAGTGACCACCTGTTCGCAATGTTGATAAAGGATATATTGTTTGACACCTAAAATAGTCACCATTGTTAACAGAAAGATAGCAATACCGGTACTCGCTAGGAACATTGCTTTGAGAGGCAGTCTGAGAAGGAATTGTTGGAATAAACCTGCCTTTTTTCCAGAGGTCATGATTGCCATCCTTGTTTGATGATACAGCAAGGTCCCTGGTGAATCAGGAACCTTGCCGTTATTTTTACTTTTCTCCTTTCCAGCTATAAACTATCGGGAGACGGTAAACGATGAAACGGTAGGTTAGAAAATAAAGCGCGTAAATGGTGACTGTGATCCATACTTCTTTCCAGTGAGGAATCTCTGGATAGAGCTGCCAGTTATAGGCGATCATGGAGGTATTCAAGCGATTCCAGATAATACCAATAACACTGATAAAGGCTGCGAAACGAGCGAGGCTAGCCATGTTATTTCTGACTGCAAAGGCGAACATGAACATGGGCAAAACAACCCCGACTGCAAGTTCAAGCAGGTAATAACTACCCCAGCCGGTGAGCAGATAGGCCCATTCCTGATCATGAGCAATAGCGACTATCTTGATCACAAGGTAGGTGATCATGGCAAGGGAACACCCTTTGCCAAGTTTAATGGTAATATCGTCTAATGAGTTTTTGAATACATCATCACATCGCCAGCCGGCAAAATTTCTTATCAGGGTTGAGGAGACAATAACCATGGACAGACCTGCAAAGATCGATGAACAGAAAAAGTGGATCCATTGGAAATTGGTTGATAGCCAGAGCGGATGTATTTTTGCCGGCGCGTAGGTAAAGAGTGCCCCCAGCGCCCCCTGATGCAGGGTGGAAAGGATGATACCGGAAATGGTCAGTCCCAGCACCATTTTGCGGATGATGCGTTTTCCTTTGAGCCATCCTATCCATTCAAAAAAAGCAGGCAGGACTTCTGCGATCTGGACGGAAAGATAAGTGGCGACATGCCAGGCCACGAGGAAGAGGACTGCTGCCGGTCCCAGTGAGACAAACATGGGATAGGGCAGGCGCCACCACATTCCTAAATCAACCTCGAGAAAGAGTACGGCAAAGAAATAGCCCAGCAGACCATTGAGCAGAGCCAGTCGTTCGATGGGATGGAAATCCTTGCGTCCAAAGAGTTCCACAGTTGTACCGAGCATAAAGCCGGAGGCGGAGAGCGGCACCATGCCAAAAAGACCAAAACCGAGAAAAAGCCCCCATGGATAATCATTAGAAGCATGGGTGACCGCGCCCAGTCCATAGATATAGCGCTGGAGGATAAGCGGGGCTCCGACGGCAAAGATGGCAATCATCAGCCAGTTGATCGGATTGCGGAAAAATTGTTTAAAGTATTCCGGGCTGGAGAGTCCCAGCCACAGCTTTTCTTTTATGGTCCATTGTGTGCCGTCCGGTTTGATATGGTCGACAATGGGGATTTCAGGTCGTTGATGGGAAAAAAATCTCATTCTCTATTCCTCCTCGTGTGTATCTTCATTCTTGTTCTTCAGCCAATCTTTCCGCGTTGCCAGGAGGTGAAATCCGGCAAAGAGGGCCGGCCAGATGGTCAGCACCATGGGAACGATACTGAGGAAGTCCTTGACTGAATTAAGAATTGGTTCCTTGGGGACATGGGTGTCAAATCCAACCTGGTCAAAGGGGACGCTGGAGAGATACATCCAGGCTGTGCCGCCTACTTCATGTTCACCGTAGATATGATCTTCATATTTATCGGGGGTCTCTCTAATCCGCTGACGGCCTATCTCGATCAGCTTATTACGTTTGCCGAAGGTCAGGGCTTCCTGGGGACAGGCCTCAACGCAGGCTGGAGGTCTTCCTTCCTTCAGGCGTGTATCGTAGCAGAAGATACATTTCATGATCCGCGGACTAAAGGAGCTGGAGTATTTGAAGGTGGGGATATAAAAAGGACAGGCGATCATGCAGGTACGACAGCCGACACAGACATTAGCGTTATAGATAACCGCACCTTCCGGGGTTTTGGTGTAGGCATTGACAAAACATGAGGTCAGACAGGCCGGCTCCTGACAATGGTTGCACTGTACTTTTTTGAACAGTGGGTGCTCCTGACCGGGGACGTCATAGCGGTTGACAATGGTGTAGCGGGTTTCGTCGGTTCGTCGTTTTTGGCCGTGAAGCATCTCGTCAAAGACGGAAAAGTCATCAAAGGGCTTTTCCGGTTGGGGAAGTTTTTGTTCTTCGTTGCAGGCGGCCTCGCAGCTTCGACAGCCGACACAACGGGTCAGATCGACGAGTACGCCCATACCATCCGGATAGCCTTCAAAGGTTGCTGCCTGGCTCTTTTTTTCTTGGAGCACGGTTGCGGCAACGGTTCCGGCAAGTCCGCCCTTGATAAACGTTCTGCGGCTTACAGTTGTTTTCATTGCTGATTACCTCTTTTTTTGAACAATCTGAATCTGGAAAGATGCTTATTAATGGCCACCGTGTTCACCGCCTGTGGTTTCAGTTGGGGCGTGTTGGCCGGTTTGAAACATCTTTTCCCCTGCCTCGGTCATGGTATGACAGTCCTGACAGCCGGTCGGCCCGCCCGTCTGCTGGTGACAGCCCACACAGTTGAGATGGTAGGCACCTTTCAATCCCGGTTTGTCTATATGATAGAGTGAAGGGTTATCTCGTTTGCTCAAGTCTTCTTTGCTGAAGCGATCACTGCTGTGGCACTCCTGGCAGGAAACGGTATTGGCCTCACCGCTTTTGGCGTGACAGCGGAGACAGTTGGTGTCGCTTACCTCTCCACCGGTGGTATGATGATGACACTGCACGCAGGCCGCAATTTCTGTGTGCATGGCGTGATTGAAATCAACTCCATTGTAGAGTCGGCTCAGGCTGTTGATTTCAACTGTTTCCGGTGCATCGGCAGCCTCCATGGCGTTTCCTGGTTGCGGCCAAAGCAGCACACTTCCAATGGCTAAGGCCAAAGTGGTGCGAAGTAATTTTTTTCTTATTCGCATACGTTTTCCTCCTTTAAAAAATTAGCGAAACAAAGACTTATGGTAACGGCTCAGCTTGTTTAGACATGGAGTCTGTCCCTGAATACCTGTAGATGAAACATCTGCGCAGTTACGACTTGCGATATAAGTAATAAACTCAGCTCTAACTCGCCCCCTCCCTTTTTGATTTTAAAGATGCCTCAATTCCTTTTTGATTGAGATAGCAGTGATAGACGATGGACATTTCTTCGGCGTCTACGGTTTCATTGACAAGAAGCGCTTCTGCCAGTTTATGGAGCAATTTGTTATGATCCGACAGCAGCTGTTTTGTTTCCTCGTAGCATTCCTCAATGGTTTTTTTGATTTCGTGGTCGATGGTCTGCGCGGTCTGCTCGCTGTATGGTTTAACCGAAGAACCGCCCCCCAGAAATCCGCCATGGCCCTGCATATGGGCGACTGGGCCAATGGTCGGATTCATTCCCCATTCACAGATCAGGCGGGTGGCAATTTCGGTTGCCGTGAGGATATCGTTACTGGCGCCGGTGGTCAGTCTGCCGAATATCAGTTCTTCCGCAACCCGTCCTCCCATGAGAATCTTGATTCTGTTGATAATGTATTCATAGGAGTAGGTGTAGCGGTCGTCCAGCGGCAGTTGTTGCGTCAGGCCCAGAGCCCTGCCCCGAGGAATGATGGTTATCTTGTGGACCGGATCTGTTTCCGGAAGCACGGTGGCGATTATGGCGTGTCCTGCCTCATGATAGGCGGTCGTTCGACGGTCTTTTTCACTGATAACGACGCTCTTGCGGGCCAGACCCATGACTATCTTATCTTTGGCCTCTTCAAAATCCGGCAGAGTGACCGATTCCTTGTCGTGCCGGGCGGCAGTGAGCGCTGCTTCATTGACCAGATTGGCAATGTCCGCGCCGCTGAATCCGGGGATGCTTTTGGCGATAACGGCCAGATTGATGCCTGTACTCATGACAATTTTTTTACTGTGGACTTCCAGGATCTTCAGTCTGCCCTTGGCATCCGGCAGGGATATGGTGACCTGGCGATCAAAACGACCAGGTCGAAGCAGTGCCGGATCAAGCATGTCAGGTCGGTTGGTGGCAGCAACCAGGATGACGGTCTCGTCAGAGGCAAATCCATCCATTTCCACGAGCAGGGCGTTCAGGGTCTGCTCTCTCTCATCGTTGGAACCGCTGGCATTGCCGCCACTGCGCTTGCCACCGATGGCATCGATCTCGTCGATGAAAATAATGCAGGGGGCATTCTTCTTCGCTTCGGTGAAGAGCTCACGCACACGTGAGGCCCCGACACCGACAAACATCTCTACAAAATCAGAGCCGCCAATGGAGAAGAAGGGAACCGACGCCTCACCGGCAATGGCCTTGGCGAGCAGGGTTTTTCCGGTGCCGGGAGGGCCTTGCAGGAGTATTCCTTTGGGGATATGTCCTCCCAGTTTACTGAACTTCTCAGGATTTTTGAGTGAATCGACAATCTCGGTGAGTTCGCCTTGGGCCTCCTCAATGCCGGCCACATCGGCAAAGGTAATCTTGCTGACTCCGATGGGGAGCAGATGGGAGCTTTTTCCTTTACTGAATCCTGATCCCGAGGCTTTACCTGATTGGGTTCGGTTAAAGATCAGCCAGCCGCCAAGGATGAGGACGACGGGAATCATGGATTGGAGAAAGTTGCCAAGGCCTGGATCAGATGGGTCGGCGGTAATTTCAACGGATTTATTGATGAGCTGGGGCATCAGTCCCGGCACGTCTGGAGAGAAAGTGCTGAAACTGTTGCCTTTCTTGTTCTCGCCGGTGATTTCCCCGCCTCGGAGGTGAATCTTTTTTATTTCCGACTTGTCAAGATCAGCAAGAAATGCGGTGTAGGTCATGGTTGGTGGAGTGGTTTCCCGCAACCAGACGTTATAGCCGACAACACCAAGGGTAGTGAGAAGAAGCATCAGTAATCCCATCTGTACGTTATTCATTACGTCCTCCTTGCGATGATCTGGGTGGACACCAGTTCTCGATACGGTTTGGGCTTATTGGCCAGAACGCCTTCGAGCAGGAGATTGAAGATTGCTTCCAGATTTGGCAGCATGCCACTGTTGTTTCTGAAACAAAACTCATTCAGATAGAGTTGTAAGTGCTTCAGCGCCACTCCTCCCCGATGGACCTTGTTCAGCCAGATCTCAAAACCCTTGATAAGTTGTTCTGCTCGATGGGGATTATGGGTCGGTGAGTCGACGACATAGAGATATCCTTCCTGATCAATTGTTCTGTAGGCGGGCAGCCCAGGGGCAAAGATAGAGCTTCCGGATGAGACGGCTGTTCTCAAAAATGCATTGATTGCCGAGGGTTCCAGTCTTTCGATGGTGGCCATTCTGATTCTTCCGGTGATCCCTGCAGGAAGAATGGTCTCTGCAGCAGCAACGACCAGGGCCTGATTGGGTTTTTCCCATGCCGGCAGAACAGGGGCGCATCCCAGTTCGACCAAACCATGGCAGGCGGTGTTGTCTGCTGTTCCCATGGCCATGCGTAATTTTTGTAACCATGTCCATGCGGTTTGATAACTGGAGATCTTGAGAAGACGTTGCAGGTTTTTGGCGCTGGTGTCAGTCTCATTTGCACAGAGCCACCAGATTGCAAGGAGCCATTTGGAAAGGGGTTTTTTGCTGCCATGCATTATTGTATTGGTGGTGATCGAGGATGGATGTCCGCAGTGTATGCAGATTATCGTACGGGAAGGAGGGAATTGCTGGTGTTGCCAATGGCAGTAAGGGCATTGGAAGCCTTGCGGCCAGCGTTTATGAAAAAGAAAAGCAAGGCAGATATCTTCATCACTGAACCAGTTCGGAATCTGCTGTTCGTTCATAGGGAAGGTGTTTGTATGATTCAACGGCTCATTCATTGTGTCACCAGTTCAAATTTACTGACTTATCCACTTTGATTAGAGTTATTGCACATACGGTGCCATGTTTTGCTGGCTTTTCGTCTCTTCGGGGTAGTTCGTTGATATCTTATTGTATTTGTAGGGTAAATAAGTGAGGAGTCGTTCAGTTTCTCTTATGGTCTTCTTCTCTGGTTATCTGCATTGTGAACCGAGATGTAGAATAGTTAATATGCCGATATCTTGGAATAAACGTACTGAAGTATTGTGTTGGAGTTTTGCTGGTGATGCAAAGAGAGGGAGGAGAAGAGGGGAGTGAAAAAGTGAAAAAGGAAAAATATTTTGCCACATATCTGTTGCAAAACCACGCTTGTGTGGCAACAGATATGTGGCTTTTACGAATTACGAATTCAGGCCTCGTAAAACCAACACGGAGCAACAAACACGAAAGTCAATATCGACGAGGAAGCGTCAATAACATCTTCTCTATTCATGATCACAGAATAATGGCTTGCTCGCGCAAGATGAATAGTTACGATTCGTATAATTTCTAATTCTCTGTAAGGGCATTCAGGTCGATATTGAGTTCTCGCACCTTGCGGTAGAGTGTGGAGCGATCCATACCCAGGAGGCGGGCCGCTTTTGCCTTGTTACCCCCGGCTTTACTGAGTGCGGCAAGTATTCGGTCGACGATGGGCATATGTTCAAGGGGGACTGCATAGTTCTTGACAGGTGTTGTCTCCATGTATGGGGTTTGCGTTATTATGCTGTGGCCAAATGGGGCCTGTTCCGGTCTGTAGGTGGTGAGCTCAAGGGGGAGATGTTCTGTCGATATGGTGGAGCCGTAGCAGAGGACGCAGGCCCGTTCGATGACATGTTCCAGCTCTCGGATATTCCCAGGCCAGGGATACGAGGAAAGGAGTTCTCTGGCCTGATCAGAAATGCCGCTCACGGTCTTGCCGATCAGGCCAGAAAATTTTTGGATAAAGTGGTTGGTTAGAAGGATAACATCATCCTGGCGTTCCCGCAGTGGAGGCAGGATGATATCGATAACGCGCAGGCGAAAGTAGAGGTCTTCGCGAAATCCCCCTTCCTGGACTTTCTTCTTCAGATCCACATTGGTGGCGCCAATGACCCTGACATCCACCTGAATCGGGGTGTCCCTACCGACTGGATAAAAGGTCTTTTCCTGGAGAAAGCGCAGCAGACGTAACTGCATCATCGGGGAAATATCGCCAATCTCGTCGAGAAAAAGGGTGCCGCCGTCGGCCTGGAGGATCCGGCCCATCCTGTCTTGATCAGCCCCGGTAAATGATCCTTTTTTGTGACCGAAGAGTTCACTTTCCAGGAGATTTTCGGGGATGGCCGTACAGTCAACCTTGATAAGCGGTCGATTTTTCCTGTGACTTTCAAGGTGCAGGGCCTCAGTCACCAGTTCCTTGCCGGTGCCGGACTCCCCGGTAACAAGAACAGTGGTGTCAACCCGGCCCACGTTTTCGATCATGGTATAGACGGTCTGCATGGCATCACTGGCCCCGATGATCCGGTGAAAGGTCGATCGTCTACCGGACTGCAGTGGAATTTTATTGCTCATATCACGAACGACGATGACGATACCTTGAAACCCCCCCCTCCCATCTTCCAGCGGAGAGATGCAGATGGAGAGAACCTTCTTCCGCTTGTCCGGGGTGGCGCATTCAATCCGATGTTCAGTGATTTCAATACCGGTGCGCAGGACTTTTTCGGCGTCATCTTTTAACGAGCCGAGCTCATCGTTGCCGCAGCTGGAGATAAGATTTGCTCCTTCAACCAGTTGTGGCCGCAGTTCACGGAATAGAATCCTGGCAGCCGGGTTCATACGGAGAATGTTGAAGTCACGATCGGCAGTGAGAATGGCGTCGGTGACACTTCGAAAAATGGTTTCCAGAGAACTTCGGTATTGTTCCCGCTCCAGTTCTGCCCTTTTTTTTTCCTGTTCCAGTTTACGTTGTTGTAGAGCCAGTCGTGCGGTTCGAAGCAGGGTATCTTTTTCAACGGGTTTAGGGAGATAATCAAAGGCGCCCAGGCGTACGGCCTCGGCGGCTGTCTCCACATTGGGGTAGCCGGTGACCATAATAACCGGACAATCGAGTCCCAGTTCCCTGGTTCGTTTCAGCAGGTTGATTCCAGAGGCGCCTTCAAGGACGATATCACTGATGATCAGGTCAAATGGACGGCTGGTCAGGGCGGTGACCGCCTCTTCGAAGGTTGCGGCCATGATGACCGGTGAATATCCCTGGCGCTTCAGGAAGATCTGAAAGGTGTGGCGCAAGCTCTCCTCATCGTCAACAACAAGAATTGCGGCGTTGTTCTCTTCATATTCAGGCATGGTATTTTCCTTAACAGGTTGATAACTCCTCAGGCTGTTGAGACTGTCGTCTGTTAGCTGAACCCTAAAGACGAAATAATCGGAGTTCTTTTTCAGGCAAATGTATTCAGGTCTCTAAAGACCACAACCGCCCCGGTAAGTTGTTGATTTTCCCGTATGGGAGTACTTACATATTCGACCGGGAAGGATTCACCGGTCTTGGTCCAGAAGATGTCATCCGATTTATAGTGAACAGAGCCGTCTTTGTAGGCCATGTATATAGGACATTCATCTACCTGATGAGTTGTACCGTCGGCATGGGTGTGATGGGCAAGATTGTGATGGGGCTTCCCGATCATTTCTTCAGGTTCCCAGCCCAGCATAATCGAGGCTGCTTTATTGCAAAAGGTGACATTTCCCTGAGTATCCAACCCCACAATGCCGTCACCGGCTGAATTGACAATCAGCTCAAGCTGTTTCTTGAGTCTATTGCTTTCAGAAATATCCCGGAATACCACAACAGCACCGGTAAGGATATCGTTTTCAACAATGGGAGTACTGGTATATTCTACAGGAAAACTGCTCCCTGATTTTGTCCAGAAAGATTCATCGGATTTATAGTGGACGGATCCATCGTTATAGCTCTTGTAAATTGGGCATTCGGTGATGGGATACTTGCTGCCGTCATTATGAGAGTGATGAACAAGATAGTGGTGTGAGTTGCCGACGAGATCCGCTCGTCGCCAGCCCAGTAAAGAGGAAGCTGTTTTGTTGATAAAGGTGACATTGCCATTGGTATCAATGCCGAATATCCCCTCCCCAGCAGAATTAAGGATGATCTCAAGCCGTTTTTGCAGCTTTATACTGTCATTCTCCGCCTGGATACGTTCGGCAATTTCCCGGTTTAAAGAGCCGTTCACTACTGCCAGTTCAAACGTTCTTCGTTCCACGGTTTCTTCCAGGCTGGCCTGGGTTTCCAGGAGCGACATGGTACTTTCTGTAAGCAGTGCGCTTTTTTCCGCAAGGAGCTTGCTGTATTGTTTGCAACCCATTTGAATCAAGGCCAAGGTGGCAAGACAGAGCCCAGCCATAATGATAACAGCCCAAAGGGCGTACGGGAGCTGAAGGGATGATGTCTTGCTTGCCTGCAGTCTGTCAAGATAAAACAAGATCAGGGTACACCCGGAAAAAAGGATGGCTATACAAGAAATAATTCGTGTTTTAGTTGTCATTCTCGCCTCTAGTGGTCTCGGCAACAGGCAGGTCAATGATCACGGTAGTGGAATGGCCCAGTTCGCTGCTGATCCGGAGAAAACCATTATTCTCCAGTATAAGGCCATGGCTGATACTGAGTCCAAGTCCTGTTCCTTCGCCACTTGGTTTTGTTGAAAAAAAGGGATCAAACAGACGATTCATGATGTCCTGCTCGATTCCTGTTCCCTGATCGGTGATGGTCAAGCGAATATACGATTTGTGTTTAAGGTTTATCTGCCCGCCTTCTATTGTTATCCGTTTGTTGGGATTTACCCCTGGATACCGATCATTCAAGGCATAGCGCGCATTGCTCAAAATATTCAACAGCACCTGCTGGATCTGTTGAGAGTTACACATTATTAGCGGCAGGGTCTCCGGTATATTGAGCTCGAGGATGATGCTGTCTTTTTTTAGTTGATGATTAATCAGGTCAATACAGTTTATGATGATCTCCTGGAGAATCACCGGGGCTTGGGTATCTTCATTACGGCGGGCAAAGTCTAGGAGGTTGCTGACTATTCCAGCTATTCGTTTCCCTTCTTTGATGATGCGATGGAGGTTGTCTATGTTCTCGGAATTGTAGGGGTCGTCCAGGATTATCTGGGCATAATTGATGATGCCGTTAATGGGATTGTTGATTTCATGAGCGACACCCGCAGCCAGTTCGCCAACGGAGGCCAGTTGAGCCGCACGCATGGCCTCGGCCTTCATCTGTTCTTCTTCGGTGAGATCTCTGGCAATCAGCAGGGTGGCCTCCTGATGGCCTTCCGTTGGGGTGAGGGGGCTGAGCGTGATGAGATAATTTCCATTCAACCCCCTCAACGGCACTATATTAGTCATACTTTTTCTCATGCTGATTTGTGTCTCTAAAGGGCAAACAGCGCCGGACGCCTTTCCGCAGTGGAGAATGTCACAAACCTTCTTGTTTATAACCTCCTCTCTGGTTTTACGGGCGGCAGCAAAGGTGGCCGGATTGGCATCGAGAATAATATTGTCACTGGAAACGATCAAGGCCGGATCCTGGATGGAGGTAAAGAGGTTTTCCCATTTTGCAATGGCTCGATTCAGTGCTAGATCAGCTTGTACCTTCTGGGTTACGTCTATACCCAAGAGAACCAGAGCGACCTGGCTCTCCTCGAAGTCAGGGAGGATGGAGGCGCGCCACTTGATAATTCTGTTCTCATTGCTTTTGGCTAAAAGCGTGGCCTGAAAACTCATATTATTACTGTTGCCTTGGAGCATTTCAGTGACCAGATGTTGGCATTGTTTAAAATCATCCGGGGATACCAGCACCTCAACCCAGTATTTGCCGTAGACTTCTTCCTGTGAATATCCAGTAATTTCTTCTGCCTTGGAATTAAAGGAGAGTATATGCCCGCCGGGTGAAATTGAGACCATCAGGGCTTGGACGGTGTCAATAATCTCACGTTTTAAGTCACGCTCAAATTTAATGCTGTTGCTTATTTCCTGGCAGTAGAGGGCGCGTGAGATGTCGACAATGAGCAGGGATAGGAAATTGACCTCAGATTCTGTAAAAACATCGGCTTGGTCTGAGTAGATATTAATGACTCCATATTCGTGACATTTATAGAGCAATGGCCAGGAGGAGCAGGAGCGAACGCCGGTTATTGCAGCCATTTCTTGGAGAGCTGGAGAGTATTGGTTGGTTGTGATATCTTGAATGATGACCTGATTTCCGGGCAGGAGTGCGCAGGCAGCTGGGTTGCTCTCATTCATCTCCATTATTACCTGTTTGATCAGGCGCAGACAAACGTCTTTTGGAATCCTTCCACACTTCAATGCTACGAGGGGCGTGATGCCGGTACCTACCGCATCTCTTTTGCCAGTCCACACCAGGCAGTACTCTTTTGTCTCGAGGATAATGTTGCAGCATTCCTCCAAAATAGAATAAAGGGTCTGATGTGTATCTTTCGTTGCATTGAGCTCGCTTATGGAGGTGAGCAGTTTATTGCGTTGTTCATGGTGTCGTAATAGATTAATTTCTTTTTGCCATTGGGTAACGGTCATGAAACACTCCCTGTATCTTTTTATGTACAACGGTATATGCCACACTTGCGTGGTATAAAGTGTGGCAGTAATATAATATTACCACACAAGTGTGGCATATACCAGTTGTTTTGGCAGTATGGATTTGGTAATGCATCTATCGTGCCGGATTAACATCATAGAGAGAGGTAATGCTGTGGTGGAGTGGAGGACTTCCAGGAGGGTCGGTGATGTGGTAGAGCGGGTAATAGTAAACAAGGCCGGAAGATTTTTCACTGTCAGATCTTCCGGCCTTGTTAAAGAGAGTTGATTATTATTTGGTGACTTTAACCTTTTTCTGTTCTTTGTTGACGTAGGTGTAAAAAGCCGGAAAGGCGACAAAGAAGGCAACACAGATCAGATATTCAATGCCCTTGATGTGGGTGTAGAAATC
>VMSP01000109.1 GCA_013792135.1 Desulfocapsa sp.
CAATACGAAAAGTCAATAATTATTTAATAAATTATGGCACTACAAAGCGAAAAATCAGCAATTTCTGTTGAAATCATTGAGTTTTTTTGATAAAAAATCTGTATTTTGTCGGAAAATTGTCTGAAAATGTTAAATATGGGTTAAAAAATTATTACCGCTATGTCATGTACTTTTCACCGCATCCGAATCAGCCGTACCTGCCTCGGTGATGAACGGAAAATAGTCCCGATCCGTCTCGAACATATGGAGCATGATCACTTCGGACGCCAGAAACTGGAAAACATCGCCGACCGTGAGCTTGGAGGCTTTGTACTCCTGTGACAGTTTGAGACCCCTTGCGAGAAGTTTGGCGTGCTCGGAGACGTGTTGATTCAGGCCGGGAAAGTTTATTGTCTCAAGGATTAATTCTTCATCGTGGAAGTGTTGGATGATCTCGTCAAGCAGTCGGGTAATGATCGCACAAATCTCCGTGTATGGGCGAGCCGAATGAACGGCTGCGAGAAGTTCGTTGGAGAGGTGAAAAAGGGATTGATGTTGTGAGTCGATCCGCTGGTTGCCGCAACAGAAGGAGTCTTTCCAGGTCAGCCGTACCAGGTTGTCTTTGATTTCGCCAATATAGTGGGTTGCGACGAATTTCACCCGGTTTCGGCCAGAGGATTTTGCCAGGTAGAGCTGCTTATCCACCTGATTAACGATGTCCACGACCGATCCGCTTGGCGTACACTGAACAGTTACAACACCCAGGCTGGCGGTGACGCAGTCAGCTATCTTTGACTCCTTGTGAGGAATGGCCAAGGTCATGATACACCGGCGGATCTCCTCGGCGAGGGCAACCGCACTACTGCTGTCCGTCTCCGGCAGAATACAGATAAACTCTTCGCCCCCATAACGGGCGGCCAGATCTGCAGGACGGCTGACGCAACCGGACATCACCCTGGCAATTTGTTGCAGGCACTTATCTCCATTGATATGCCCGTAACAGTCATTAAACAACTTGAAGTAGTCGATATCCAACAGGATCAGTGATAATTCAGATCCTGAACGGGCATGCCTTGTATATTCCTTCACCAGTAGCTCGTCAAAACGTCTTCGATTGGCTATTCCCGTCAAACCGTCCGTATTGCTCAGGGCTTCAAGTTTGAGGTTGGATTTCTCCAGAGCTTCCTCTGCCCGCTTGCGTTCGGTGATTTCCTGAAAACTTTCGACAATCCCTGTCACCTTGCCCCTGGCGTTGAACAGCGGTTTGGCGTTGACGATGAAGTAATGGGTTACCCCGTCCTTTTCCTTGCTGGTTTCACAGGCGTATTTGTCTGCCCCGCTTGTGATCTTGGTCAATGGGCAATCTGCGGTGTGGCATGATTTTCCCGGTCGGTGCTCATAACACTTGATCTTTTTCAGGGGGTCGGGGAGGGGGCCGAACTCGGTCCAGTACGACTGGTTGGCCATCAGAATTGTATAATTTTTATCGGTAATGCTGGTGGGAACCGGGCTATTGAAGGTAGCGTAAAACAGGCGCTGCTTCCGCTCGTAGAGGGTGCCGCCGATGAAGATGAAAATCCACCCCAGGATTATCACCGAACCGTATTTGGTAAAAAGGTGGAAGTGCGTGTGGGTGGGATAGGGCAAGGAGATACTGAGGCCACCCTGGATGTCACCTTCCTTGTAACCCTGTTGGGCATGACATTTGAGGCACTCGGGTCCGGTAACAAGAGGAGCCATGTAGCGGAACAAGATTGTGGTATTTTCCTCTATGAATTCACCCTGCTCCATGACTCCTTGCTCGAAAGACTTGAGCCACCGCTCCTCCCACTCCGTTGCCTTGTTTTCAGGTCTGATCGGTTTGAGGCTGGTGATATGAAACTGAACGCCGCGCTCATGTTTTTTAGCCAGTTCCGCTATCTGCCGTGTCATGTAGGAGGGGTTGATATTGGTCAGTTTGAGGCCTTTGCCGGCGGTCAGGTCTCTGCCTTGGACCGGCAGATATTGATTGGGCTGAGTTGTGGTGGTGATCGGGACATAGACCCCATCATGGGAGGCATTCCACTGGAGGATGATCACGACTTGCTGGAACAAGGCGTTAGCGGTAACGAGCGCCCGGTGTTTTTCTTCCTTCCTGGTGTTCATCTCAAACCAGTAAGCAAAGCTGCCCAGGATGCAAAGCCAAGCAGCCATCGTTATGAGTATGATCTTACCATTGCCGCCTTTCATCAAAGAGACTCCTGCTGGTGGATGGATTAGTGGGGTGTGGCTACGGTTGGTGATTCAACTTGCAAATGGTAATTGAATATTAACAATATCCAAAAAAAAAAAAAATCATATCATATAATAATAACATTCAAAATTACTTTTCATGCCGGGTTCACGTCAATCTTGACCACGACCTTATGTATCTGCCCTGATGAGATCAGTGGCATATGGGCATCTTCTGGGAAGAAGATGACAAAAGTTCCGCTTGGAGTGGGCAACCAGGCATCTGGCTCGTCTTCGAAAAATTGAATGTCAGCTTCTGAATCATATCCCACGGCTGGTTGTTGGCACAATGACTTGGGTTTCCAGCCCATAGTATCGGTTCCTACCAATACCAATTGGATATCTATATATTTTTCATGGGATTCGAGAAGGGCATCCTCTTTCTTGCGACCAGGGACCTTGGCTACCATCGCGTAGACACGTTCACCGTCTATCTCATAGGTATCCTCCGGCAGTTTCTGCAGGTCAGAGCGCCGAAGAAACTCAAATGCCTGTATAAATCCTTTGTGAAGGGGTAAATAGCGGTGTGCATTTTCAAGTACATCTAAAATCATAGTAGTTCACTCCTCTTGGAAAGCATAGTATGGAAACGTTTGAATCAGGTGCGGGCCGAACAATTGCCAGCAGCAGCACAACTCATGTTCCCCTAACCCGATTTTTTTGGTAATGCGAGGATTTTATTGTGGGACAAAGGCATGAGGATATATGGGCAGAATGTATTAGCGAAAAGCCTCTCAAACGGGGGGGGGGAGGAGAGGTGGCTCCAATCGTTTGAACAGGATTTCACGTTTTTTTAGTGGAATTTCTGCCTGAAACGGCTTGTTCAAATTTCTGGGGGCACTTCTCCGTTTCCCTATGGTCCTAGACCACCATCGCTGTAGAACATCGTCTTTTTCGACCATTTTTTTATTGAGAAAGATCAAGAAAAAAAGTAAAAAATCTCTTGTCTACAAAGACATACGGACAAGGGCTCGCGTTTATTGAAGGTAGAATTGTTTTTGAATTTTAGGAGTCTTGAAAATGGATGAATCGGCCAACAGCCTTGCCTGGGTTTTTTTCGGCACCACGACTTTTGTGATTCTAAGCCTGGTGTACGAGGGAATCAGGTGGATATACAAAAGCTTAACCAGAAACAAACAGAAGACCAATGCCCGGGAAACAGAATCCTGACATCGACAAAACGGTGCAACGTCTGGATTCAACTTGCCAAAAAGAACCTATCCCCGCTAAGAAATATTGGAGCAGGTCTCAAGATTGGCCATCAGCAACAGTAACAGCGGCATAGTTTTATGAACGATACCTGGCCGTTATTTACCACCTTCCTGTAACGTCGTCAGCCTAGCATTGTTTCATTATTGTAACTTTGGGTCAGGTGTTACAAGTGGACATTCGACTCAAACAACCAATACCCATTTGTCAATCTTTGCCGTTCTTAAGTCACGGTAAATTTATGCTAACCCTACATGCATTGAAGGGCTGTGATTCTTTCCGGTAATATTCAGGCAGCCAAGAACAGAGCCCACGTTAAATGACAGCTTACGCATTGCCTGGGCAACATTCCGTGCCCCCTTGCTTTTGA
>VMSP01000149.1 GCA_013792135.1 Desulfocapsa sp.
AGAGCAAAAAAGGCCACAAATGTTGTATAATTATTGTGATATCAAGACAATAAACAATACAACAAGAGTGACCTTATGAAAACAGAGTGTACAAGAATCTACAATTCATTTCAAGCTTTGGGAAGAAGAGAAATAGTCGCTGATTTCAGTGGAGGAACTATCACTTCCGATGGAGGTGGTTTGTTGCTGCGGGAGGTTGAACAGCGCACTGGCATTCTTCAGCGATTTGCCAAATGCTTCACCGATTATCGTGATGAAAAGCGTATAGAGCATAGCGTCTTGTCCCTGGTATCCCAAAGGGTTATCGGCCTCGCCTTGGGTTATGAAGATCTCAACGACCATGATCATCTGGCCAAGGATCAGATGCTGGCCATCGCAGTGGGAAAAACCGATCCAACCGGCATGAGCCGGAAATGCGAGCAGGATAAGGGTAAACCGCTGGCGGGTAAAAGCACGTTGAATCGGCTGGAATTGACGGCGGCGGATGCCACGGCGCAGAGTCCTTACAAGAAAATAGTTGTTTCACCGGAAGCTGTTGATAATCTTCTGGTCGATGTTTTTCTCGAAATGCATAGCGAAGCCCCGGCCCGGATTATCCTTGATGTCGACGCCACCGATGATCCCCTGCATGGCAATCAGGAAGGGAAATTTTTCCATGGCTATTACAAGGCATACTGCTATCTGCCACTGTACATTTTTTGCGGAGACCATCTCCTTTGTGCCCGTCTGCGGCAGGCGAGCAACGATGGCGCAGCCGGCACGGTTGAAGAGGTGGAACGTATCGTCGGACGCATCCGAGCCTGCTGGCCGGACACCCGGATAATCGTTCGTGGCGACAGTGGGTTTTGCCGGGAAGAGCTGATGGTCTGGTGTGAAGATCACGATGTCGATTTTCTTCTTGGGCTTGCCAGGAACAGGCGGCTGGAGCTGGAAATTGCGGAAGAGCTGGCCCTGGCTAAGGCGCTGTATCAATGCAGCGAAAAGGCCTCCCGTGTTTTCAGGGACTTCTGCTACAAACCCCTGAAGACCTGGCGTTGGCATCGCCGGGTTGTTGGCAAGGCTGAGCATCTCGGCAAAGGGGCAAATCCCCGATTTGTCGTTACCTCGCTCAAGGCCGGGGAGCACGATGCCCGTGAACTTTATGAAAAAATGTATTGTGCCCGTGGCGAAATGGAGAACCGGATCAAAGAACAGCAATTGATGCTTTTTGCCGACAGAACCAGCACGCACAAGATGTTCAGCAACCAGATCCGACTCTATTTTTCTTCTCTGGCCTATGTTCTTGTCCAGGCGTTACGCCAACTTGGCCTTGCCGGTACGGATATGTCCAAGGCGCAATGCGACACGATCAGACTGAAATTGTTCAAGATCGGCGCCAAAATCCGAATAACGGTACGAAAAGTGTGGATTTCCTTTGCAGATGGTTATCCCTACAGGAGAATATTTGATCAAGTATTGGTAAATATAGAAAAAATACCTCTCTGGGCATAAGCTGAGAACAACAGGTCTCCGATTTAACAGGAGAGGTGCGCCCTGTTGTCGGATGATTCACCGAAAAATGGCGCTTGTCAGGGAAAAATGACAGGCCAATGATGACATTTGTCGTTGCCATCTGTCATCATTGGCTTCAAGGACAGAAATTTAGTTAGTCGGTTGTGGTTTTCTGATAGGATTTTGGGCTAATGAGAAATGCGGGCTAGGA
>VMSP01000128.1 GCA_013792135.1 Desulfocapsa sp.
GCAAATGTGAGCAAGTGGAGCCCGAGCGGCGCCCTTAATGTCACCAAGGTTCGACTGGCTTATTACTACAACGGCTTTGACGCATAGAAATGTAATCGGGAGGGCTTTTCCTCAGGTCTCCTATTGACAACGCTACCAAAAGATTATTACCCTTTATCCTGATATCGGCACATGTGGTATCGATATCGCTGTTGAGTATGATTCAAAAAAGAAGATATGGTTGGTTGATCTGAAAAAGGGCACACACGAACTCAAACATCATTTAGAAATACCGGATGCCGATGCCTGTATGGAAAACAAGCAATGTGTTTCTCTGGGCCTGGAGATTGATCAGCTCAAGAAGAATATCGATGGGCAGCAGTATTAGACATAATGGCTGTCAGTTAAAAGGCCACGCAATCATAGGTTGCCTGCTCGATTTTGCTGCTGGGAAAAACTCCGGTAGCATAGCCATAGAACAATAATGATAAAAGGATTTCAGGATGATATGCTTTAAATCCCTTTCCTTCATAGGTTTCTGCAAGAGGCTGCAAATTAAGCTGTGATACTATATCGACAACAAATCTGGCCAGATGCTCTTCCGGGAGCCAATCCTGAATCGATGGAGGGAAGAGGAGCTGTTGATCTTTGTTTGTAGGGATGAATTTTGGAGTCATGTTTATCTCTCTATGTAGTTTACTGAAATTACATGGCAATCTCTCATAGAGATCTGAAACTATCAAACATTATATTGTAAAATCAACATGATACCATGATGTTGTATACTGCAGTAATTTAAAGTCGGTATATGGATCATAATCCGACAGACTCGTAGGTGACTTCCAGAGCTGCTGAGAAATCGAAGTTGTGATCTTCTTAGGTCATTGCAGACTTGCGAGTTAGTCGGGCTGGATAAGGTCCCGAAAGTCGAACCGAACCTAGGGGATTGGGACTATGGCGATTACGAAGGAAAGCGATCTGTGGAAATCCGCAAGGAACGACTGGACTGGAATGTTTTTCGGGACGGTTGTCCCCACGGTGAAATGCCCTCACGAGTTTCCGATCAGCTCGATCTTCAATTACCTGACCTTCTTCATGATGCTGTACCTATTCGACTGCTGGCACAATCCGGCCCTGTTCCACACCGGCTGGTTCGTGGAGTCGCTCTTCACCCAGACGTTGATCATCCATGTCATCCACACCAACAAGATCCCTTTTTGGTGGCGGGACGTTCCCTGTCCTACGTCGGTGTCCGATGCACCCAGCCGTTGAAGGAAGACTGACCAATGCCACCAATACTTCCTGTTGAACGCCAGTTCAGGTGGCACAATTGTGCTGAAGGAGTCTGAATGGAAAAGAGCAGTTCAATAAGTACCTTGTTTGTCGATATCGGCGGCGTCCTGCTCACCAACGGATGGGGCCACGAGTACCGCAAGCTGGCAGCCGAGGCATTTTCCCTGGATCCGGAAGAGATGGAGGCCCGGCACCACCTGCTCTTCGAAACCTATGAGTTGGGCAAGTTCACCATTGAGGAATACTTGAGCCGGGTGGTTTTCTATGAAGAGCGGTCGTTTACTCCGGCTCAGTTCCAGCGCTTCATGTTTGCGCAATCGAAACCCTACCCCGAGATGATCGAGCTGGTCCGTAGGCTCAAGGTCCGGTACGGGCTGAAGATCGTTGTGGTCAGCAACGAAGCACGCGAACTGAATGCGTACCGAATTCGCGAGTTCAAGCTGGACGGGTTTGTGGATTCTTTTGTTTCCTCCTGCTTCGTCCATGTCCGCAAGCCTGACGCGGATATCTTTCGGCTGGCGCTGGACATTGCCCAGACACCGGCCCGGCAGGTTGTCTATATCGAAAACACCCCAATGTTTGTCCAGATTGCCGAAGATTTGGGGATTCGCAGCATTCTGCACACGGATTACCGGTCCACATGCGCAAAACTGGCTGCATTCGGATTGGAAGATGACGAAGGAGTTATTCATGAAACCGGCTGACAATCGTATTTTGACGATCAATGGCGGATCATCGAGCATCAAGTTCGCGCTGTTTGCGGCTGATGATTCGCTCCGACGGATTCTGGCGGGCAGCATTGAGCGGATTGGATCGTCGGAGGCCGTCATGCAGGTGAAGGGCCAGGACCCGGCGGACAACTTTTCACGGTCAGTGCCGGCGCCGGATCACACGGCGGCGGTGGCCATTCTCATGGATTGGATCGAGGAACATCTCGGGCAAGAGGCATTGACTGCGGTGGGGCATCGAGTGGTGCATGGCGGGCCGAAGTATAGCGAGCCCCAGCGGATCACTGCGGAAATGGTTGAGGAGCTGCACCGGCTCAGCCCCTTCGATCCTGAGCATCTTCCCGAGGAGATCCTGTTGACCGAGGCGTTTCATCGCCGCTTTCCCGACCTGCCCCAGGTGGCGTGTTTCGATACGGCTTTTCACCACGACCTACCGCGCGTGGCCAGATTGTTGCCGATCCCCCGTCGCTATGAGGCGCAGGGGGTGCGGCGATACGGGTTTCACGGCTTGTCGTATGCATTTCTCATGGGAGAACTGGCCCGTCTGGCCGGAACGGAAGCGGCACAAGGCCGGGTCATCCTCGCCCACCTTGGCAATGGCGCCAGCCTGGCGGCGGTGCGTGACGGCAAATCGGTGGACACCAGCATGGGTTTTACCCCGACAGCCGGAGTGCCGATGAGCACCCGTTCAGGCGATCTTGATCCGGGACTGCTCTGGTATCTGGCGTGCACCGAGGGACTTGATGCCAAAAGATTCAATGAGATGGTCAACCACGAATCCGGGCTGCTCGGCGTGTCGGAGACCAGCTCCGATCTGCGTGATCTGCTCGAGCGTGAAACACAGGACGTGCGGGCGGCTGAGGCCGTGGCTCTGTTCTGCTACCAGGTCAAGAAATGGATCGGCGCATACTCGGCGGCGCTCGGGGGAGTGGACACCCTGGTGTTTGCGGGCGGCATCGGAGAAAACGCGTCTGTAGTCCGTGCCAGGATATGCGAAGGGCTGGAATTTCTGGGAATTGAACTTGCAGAAAAGCGCAATGCGGAGAGTGCGGGGGTGATTTCCGCGGCGGCCAGCCGGGTGACGGTTCGCGTTATTCACACAGACGAAGAACTGATGATAGCCCGCTCGGTGTGGCGTTTAGAAAAAATAGCACTTGAGAGGAAGGCCCCGCCAAGGGCGGGACAAGCTCTTGAAGGAGTCATCATATGACCACGGCATCCGAACAACAAAAAAGCAAAGCCTGGTATAACCAGTCTGCCGAGGAGGTGCTGTCCCAGGTCGGTTCTTCGGCAACCGGACTGTCTACGCAGGAAGCAGCACAACGCCTCGCGGCTGACGGCCCGAACGAGCTGAAAGAAGGCAAGCGCATTAGTCCGTTACAGATTTTTCTCAGCCAGTTCAAGAGCCTCCTCGTCTGGATTCTCATCGCGGCCGGTGTCATCTCCGGCGTGCTGGGTGAAATGGTGGATGCCATCGCCATCCTCGCCATCGTCGTTCTCAACGCCGTCATTGGCTTCTACCAGGAATTCAAGGCCGAGAAGTCCATCGCGGCGCTCAAGAAGCTGACCGCGCCCGAGGCCAGGGTGCTGCGCGACGGGCAGGTCACTTCGATTCCTGCCTCGGGCATCGTTGTCGGTGATATCCTGGCGCTGGAAGCCGGAGACCTGGTCGCGGCTGATGCCCGGTTGCTGGAAGAGGCCTCGCTCAGGTGCATCGAGTCCGCGCTGACCGGTGAATCGACGGCGGAGACGAAGCAACCTGCGACTTTGGAACAGGGCGACGTCGCACTCGGCGACCGCGAGAACATAGTGTTTATGGGCACCAGCGTTGCGGCCGGCACGGCACAGGCCGTGGTCGTGGCTACGGCGATGAACACGGAGTTGGGCCGCATCGCCGGTCTGATTGCAGAGGCGGGTGCAGAGGAGGGGACTCCGCTGCAGCGCAAGCTCGACTCCTTCGGGCACATCCTGGTCTGGGCGGCACTGGGCATCGTCGTGCTGCTGTTCGGACTGGGGCTGCTGCGTGGCATAGAGCCCCTGGAGTTGTTCATGACTTCGGTGAGTCTCGCCGTGGCGGCCGTGCCGGAAGGGCTTCCCGCGGTCGTCACGGTTGCCCTCGCCCTCGGAGTGCTGCGCATGTCCCGGCGTGGGGCGCTCGTGCGCAAACTGCCGGCAGTCGAGACGCTCGGTTCGACCAGCGTCATCTGCACTGACAAGACCGGCACCTTGACCGTCGGCAAAATGACCGTGCGCGCACTCTATGTCGCAGGCCGGAGTTACGAAGTTACGGGCGAAGGCTACGGGCCGGAGGGCGAGGTGCGCTTCGAGGGCAAGAAGACGGAAGCGCAGCACGCGGCGTCGTTGCTCGACCTCGCGACCATCCTCCTCGGTTGCAACAACGCCCATTTAGTCCAGGAAGAGGGGACATGGAAGGTCATCGGCGACCCCACCGAAGGCGCGTTGCTCGCTGTTGGTCTCAAGGCCGGCGGAGACCAGGAGCACATCGAGAAGGAGCTGCCGAAAGAGCAGGAGATACCTTTTGACTCCGACCGGAAACGTAGTACGGTGATTCGCAGGATGCCGGACGGGAAGTTGCGCGCCTTGATCAACGGTGCGCCCGACGTGCTGTTGGAGCGCTGCACAAACCTCTATACCAGCAACGGGGTTCGCCCCATGACGGATGAGGATCGTCAGAACATAGTGGCGCAAAACACTGCGATGGCGAAGCAAGCCCTGCGCGTGCTCGGTTCGGCCTGGCGCGACCTGGACAAGGCGTCGTCCGCCGATCTCACCGCTGAGGCCGTGGAACATGATCTTGTGTTCGTCGGTTTGACTGGGATGTACGACCCGCCGCGACCCGAGGCAAAAGACGCCATCGTCAAGTGTCGCGCTGCCGGCATCCGCGTGGTGATGATTACCGGTGATCATCCGCACACCGCAACGGCCATTGCGCGGGAAATCGGTATCGCTGCCGACGACGACATGGCCATCGCCGGTGTCGAGCTGGACAAGATATCCGATGATGAACTGCTTAGGCGTGCACTCAAGATTGGTGTTTACGCCCGCGTCACTGCCGAACACAAGCTACGCATCATCCGTGCCTTGAAAGCCAACGGAGCTGTCGTCGCCATGACCGGCGATGGCGTCAACGATGCCCCGGCCATCAAGGGCGCCGACATCGGCATCGCCATGGGAAAAACGGGAACGGAAGTCACCAAGCAGGCGGCGGACATGATCATCACCGATGACAACTTCGCCACCATCGTCGCCGCAGTGGAAGAGGGGAGGGGCATTTATGACAATATCCGCAAAACTCTCCAATACCTGCTGGCGGGTAATACTGGTGAACTCCTGCTCATGACCGTCTGTGTGGTCGTGGGTATGCCGGCACCACTGCTGCCGATTCACCTGCTCTGGATTAATCTCGTCACCGACGGTCTGCCCGCGCTCTGCCTCGCCACCGACCCCATCGACCCCGACGTGATGAAACGGCAACCGCGCAGCCGCTCTGAGCTCATTACCAACCGCAGTTTTCTCCGCACCATGGTCTTCACCGGCTTTCTCACGGCGGGCGTCGCCTTCGCGGTTTACTTTTTTATGTTGAAGGCAGGGAACACGGAAACGGCCCGCACGTATGCCTTCACCGTTCTGGTATTTGCTGAACTTCTGCGCTCTTTCGGCGCCCGTAGCGAGACTAAGCCCATCTGGCGTATCTCCCTTTTTACGAACATTAATCTTGTTATCGTGGTTGCCATTTCTTTCGGCCTCCAGGTGTGGAGCCAACACAATGCGACTCTGGGGCGTTTCCTCAGGACGTCGACCATGTCGTTCACCGATTGTCTCCTGCTTCTCGCCGTGGGCGCTATCCCGCTGTTGATTCTGGAGATGGTGAAGGTGGTGCGCGGCAGGGATGGCGGCAAAACGATACCCTTATCAAGAGGTGAAACATGAAAACAGAGACAACGATATTCACTCCGGAACTGCTCCACAAGATGGATGCCTACTGGCGCGCCGCCAATTATCTGTCGGTCGGCCAGATTTACCTCTACGACAATCCTTTGCTTCGGGAGCCTCTGCAACTGTCACACGTGAAGCCGACCCTGCTCGGCCACTGGGGCACGACGCCGGGCCAGAACTTTATCTATGTGCATCTGAACCGGGTCATCAACAAGTATGACCTGGATATGATATACATCTCCGGCCCCGGCCACGGCGGGCAGGCGCTGGTCGGTAACACCTATCTTGAAGGCACCTACAGCGAGATTTATCCGGACATCAGCCAGGATGAGGCTGGTCTGAAAAAACTGTTCACCCAGTTCTCCTTTCCCGGCGGCATTCCCAGCCATGTCTCCCCGGAGTGTCCGGGGTCGATTCATGAGGGGGGTGAGCTGGGTTATTCACTGAGTCATGCCTTCGGGGCCGTGTTCGATAACCCGGAACTGGTTGTCGCCTGCGTTATCGGTGACGGTGAAGCGGAAACAGGACCCTTGGCCACGGCATGGCATTCCAATAAATTTCTCAATCCGATTACTGACGGCGCCGTGCTGCCTATCCTGCATCTCAACGGCTATAAGATAGCCAATCCAACTGTGCTGGCCCGTATCAGCCATGAGGAATTGGACCAGCTGCTCCGCGGCTATGGCTGGACGCCGTATTTTGTGGAAGGGGATGAGCCGGAAAAGATGCATCGACTCATGGCCGCTGCGCTGGAGACGGCCATTGTCGAGATCCGGCAGATTCAGGGCAATGCCCGGGACCACAACGACGCCACTCGGCCGCGCTGGCCGATGATCGTCCTCAATTCACCCAAGGGCTGGACAGGCCCGGAAGTGGTCGATGGTCTGCAGATTGAGGGCACCTTTCGAGCGCATCAGGTGCCGATCCTGGTGGGTTCGGGCCATCCCGATCATCTGGAGCAGCTTGAGAACTGGATGAAGAGTTATAGGCCGGAAGAACTGTTCGATGCAAATGGCCGACTGATACCGGAATTGGCTGAGCTGGCACCCAAGGGTGACCGGCGGATGGGCGCCAATCCGCACGCCAATGGCGGGATGTTGCTGCGCGACCTGATTATGCCCGACTTTCGGAACTATGCGGTGAATACACAAACACCAGGATCAGTTGAGGCCGCCGACACCCATGTGCTGGGAGAGTTTCTGCGCGATGTGATCAGGCTCAATCGGGAACAGCGGAATTTCCGGATCTTCGGTCCCGATGAGACGCTTTCCAACCGCCTGAATGCTGTTTTTGAGGTGACCAACCGGCAGTGGGAAGCCCAAACCCAGGAGAACGATGAGTTTCTTGCCGCAGATGGCCGGGTCATGGAGATGCTGAGCGAGCACCAGTGTGAAGGTTGGCTCGAGGGATATCTCCTCACTGGCCGGCACGGGCTGTTCAACTGCTACGAGGCATTTATTCACATAATCGATTCCATGTTCAACCAGCATGCCAAGTGGCTGAAAGTCACTGCCGGGTTGCCGTGGCGGCGGGAAATCGCCTCGCTCAATTATCTGCTCGCCTCCCATGTCTGGCAACAGGCGCATAACGGTTTTACCCATCAGGACCCGGGTTTCATTGATCATGTCGTCAATAAGAAGTCTTCCATTGTGCGCGTCTACCTGCCACCCGATTCCAACTGCCTGTTGTCGGTCTGGGACCATTGTCTGAGGAGTCGTGATTACGTTAATGTGGTGATCGCCGGCAAGTACCAGTCGCCGCAGTGGTTGACTATGGATGCGGCGATAGCGCATTGCACGCAGGGGATCGGCGTCTGGCACTGGGCCGGCAGCGACCTGGGGACAGAACCGGATGTGGTGATGGCCTGCTGCGGCGACGTGCCTACGCTCGAAACCCTGGCCGCCGTTTCCATTCTCCGTAAATATCTGCCTAATCTGAAAATCCGGGTGATCAATGTCGTCGATCTGATGAAGCTGCAGCCGCCCATCGAACATCCGCACGGCCTGACTGATGAAGACTTTGATGCGCTTTTCACCAAAGACAAGCCGATTGTCTTTGCGTTCCATGGCTACCCCTGGTTGATTCATCGCTTAACGTACCGCCGTACCAACCATGAAAACATGCATGTCCGGGGCTATAAGGAAGAGGGCACCATCACGACGACCTTTGATATGACGGTCTTAAACGATCTGGACCGCTTCCACTTGGTGCTGGATGTGCTCCATCGCCTGCCGCATGCGGGTGCCGGAGCCTCGCTGAAACTGATTATAGAGAATAAGCTCGTTGCCCATAAGCAGTATATCAATAAATACGGTCAGGACATGCCGGAGATCCTGAACTGGAAGTGGGACCTGGCCGAGGCGAGCAAACCGGAGTGAAATTGATCGGTCAGGAGATGAGCGTCAAAGTGTCTCGTGTTATGTAATCCCTATACATATTGAAAGAAGTAAAATGAGGCGGGTCAAGGTGATTGTCAGCCGCTTCTCTGTTTTCAAACCAGGGTGATAAACAGGAAAAAAAGGAGGATGAAATGAAGAAACTCATTATGTTGGGCATGGTAATGGTGATACTTGTCTCCCTTGGCGGATGTTTTCCTGGATATCCTGCGCATGACAGGGATGAAAATTATGATAGGGACGGAAGATATGACAATGAGGGGATATATGACAGGGATGGAATATATATTAGAGACGGAAGATATGACAGGGGTGAGCGGTATGATCTAGACAGGGACGGAGGATACGATGAGGATGAGCGGAATGATAATGATAGGGACGCAGAATACGATGAGGGTGAGCGGTATGATCATGACAGGGACGGAGAATACGAGGAAGGAAGATAAGCCCTGTACATCCTGGAAGCCAAAACCATGAGGTCGGATTAGAGCATTGGCAGTACATTAACACGTACGATCAGGGCATGCCGGAAATTCGGAACTGCGGCGCGCCGCGGCGAATACAAAAATGCGAAGGAAAGGAGATCAGTATGACAACCACTTCAAGTCTCGATTCAGCACAATTGGATCAACTGGCGATCAACACGGTTCGTTTCCTGTCCGTGGACGCCATTGAAAAGGCCAATAGCGGCCATCCCGGCCTGCCCCTTGGTGCTGCGTCGATGGCCTATGTCTTGTGGACTCGGTTTCTCCGGCATAATCCTGCCAATCCGCATTGGGTCAATCGGGACCGGTTTGTCCTCTCGGCCGGACACGGTTCGTCGCTGCTTTACAGTTTGCTGCATTTGACGGGTTATGATTTGCCGCTGGAACAAATCAAACAATTTCGCCAGTGGGGCAGCAAATGTCCTGGTCATCCGGAACATGGACAGACACCGGGGGTGGAGACGACGACCGGTCCCCTTGGTCAGGGATTCGGCAATGGCGTCGGCATGGCGATTGCCGAAGAGTATCTTGCGGCGCACTACAACCAGCCTGAACACCGGATTGTTGATCATTACACGTATGTGCTGGCCGGTGACGGTGATTTGATGGAAGGAGTAACGTCCGAGGCCGCATCGCTTGCCGGTCATTTAAAGCTCGGCAAACTGATTTGCCTGTACGATGACAACCAGATCACGCTTGCCGCCTCGACCGATATGACCTTTACGGAGGACCGGGCCGGCCGTTTCGAGGCGTATGGCTGGCACACGCAGACGGTTGAGGATGGCAATGATCTGGAAGCCATTGACCGCGCCCTGCAGGCAGCGCAAGCCGAACGGGAGCGGCCGTCGCTTATTCTTGTGCGTACCCATATCGGCTATGGCTCGCCGCACAAGCAGGACACTGCTGCCGCACACGGCTCCCCGCTCGGCGAGGAAGAAGTGAAATTGACGAAAGAGGCGTTGGGCTGGCCGGTTGCTCCGCTGTTCTCCATTCCCGACAGTGCGCTTGCCCATTTCCGTCTCGCCCTTGAACATGGCAAACAGGCTGAAGAGGAATGGGATGTTCGATTCTCGGAGTACGCGACAGCTTTCCCGGAACTGGCCAGAGAATTTCAGCAGGGTATGGCCGGTGAATTGCCTCAAGGATGGGATGCAGACATCCCGGTCTTTCCAGCCGATTCGAAAGGGTTGGCAACCCGCGTGGCGTCTGGAAAAATATTGAACGCGATCGCCGGGAAACTTCCCTCGCTGATCGGTGGTTCCGCAGATTTAGATCCGTCCACTCACACCGCGCTTAAAATGATGGGCGATTTCCAAAACCCAGGCGATGCGGCCGGCGACCAGCAGGGATCGTCAGGCGGCGGCTGGAGTTATGGTGGCCGCAACCTGCATTTTGGGGTCCGTGAGCATGCGATGGGCTCCATTGCCAATGGGTTGGCCGTGCATGGCGGCATCATTCCGTTTACGGCGACGTTCCTTGTCTTTTCGGACTATATGCGGCCGGCGATTCGACTGGCGGCCCTTATGGAGCAGGGGGTGATTTTCGTTTTCACCCACGACAGTATCGCTGTGGGCGAAGATGGCCCGACGCATCAGCCCGTCGAGCAATTGGTCTCACTGCGGGCGATCCCCAACCTGCTCGTCCTCCGTCCGTGCGATGCAAACGAGACGGCCGTAGCCTGGCGCATTGCTATTGAGAGCAGGGATCAGCCGGTGGTACTCATTCTGACCCGGCAGGCTGTGCCCACCCTTGACCGCAGCCAATTTACCGCGGCAGATGGTTTGCGGCGCGGGGCCTATGTGTTGGCCGATGCTCCTAGTGGCAATCCGGACATCATCCTGATCGCCTCTGGTTCGGAAGTCAGTCTGGTCGTTGCCGCTGCTCAGGTACTGACCGAGCGAGGGATTCATGCTCGGATCGTATCCATGCCGAGTTGGGAATTGTTTGATGCCCAACCGCAAAGTTATCGTGACTCGGTTCTTCCTCCCTCATTACGAGCACGACTTGCGGTTGAAGCGGGCGTGACGCAGGGTTGGTGCAAGTATGTGGGCAGCGAGGGTGAGGTGATTGGAGTGGATCATTTTGGCGCATCGGCACCTGACAAGGTCTTGATGCATGAATATGGTTTCACAGAGGAGAATATTTGTAAACGTGCCTTGGAATCAGTTAACTTGCAACTGGAGTCGAGAAAATAGACGCGGAATTGCAACGGATATGCGGTCATTGCCGTCTTAACTTGCATCGAATCAAAGGAGCTCAACATGCCCAATCAACTCAATGAAGAAAACGGTGGCAAGGTGCTCACCCTGCACGACAACGGCAAGCTGGTCAAGGCGGATTACGAATATTTTGTGCCTGAGTTCGAGCGACTCATCAGGCAGCATGGAAAGATACGCTTGCTGTTCGATATGATTGGCTTCCACGG
Organism: Desulfocapsa sp.; assembly: GCA_013792135.1. Taxonomy (GTDB): domain Bacteria; phylum Desulfobacterota; class Desulfobulbia; order Desulfobulbales; family Desulfocapsaceae; genus UBA2270. The sequence continues at coordinate 11,264 of VMSP01000128.1, forward strand.
TTGGGAGGCCAGCGCGGCTTGGGAGGACTTCAAATTCGGTATCGCACATTTTGCTGATATCGAGCGAATCGCGATGGTCGGGGAAAAAAGCTGGCAGCACGGCATGGCAATATTCTGCAAGCCTTTCACGAAAGCTACGGTCCGATACTTCGAGCAGGCCGATGCCACTGAGGCGCGGAAGTGGTTGGGCGACGCATAGCGACTTCGGTTTTAAAAGATGGCGGTGCAGGGCACTCATGTCCAGCGATTGCTCTGGGCTGGCACTAGTACCAAAAATCCTGATTACAGTGACTGCAGTGACGTGAAATCCTCTGGAAATACGTCACATTCTGTGGCAACGAAAAGAGCATGGAGAAAACCAACGATGAAAAATCAAAAAGCTGACTATGAAGTCGGCATGGTCGGCCTGGGAGTAATGGGGCGGAACCTGGTATTGAACATGGCCAGTCACGGTTTCTCAGTGGCAGGTTATAACCGGCACCCGGACAAGGTTGAAGCCTTACGTCAGGAAGCAAAGGGCCTGAATGTCTGCGGCGCCGACAGCATTGAAGAACTTGTCGGACTGCTTCGTAAGCCCCGTGCCGTGATGCTGCTGGTGACTGCCGGTCCGTCGGTGGATTCGGTCATCGACGATTTATTGCCGCATCTGGAGAAGGGCGATCTCATCATCGATGCCGGCAACTCCTACTTTAAGGATACCAATCGGCGTGCTGAAAAACTGGCCAAAACAGGCATCAACTTTCTCGGCGTCGGGGTCTCGGGTGGTGAGGAAGGTGCGCGTCTCGGACCGAGCATCATGCCAGGTGGGCCGCAAGAAGCCTACGAGCGCGTCCGTCCCGTGTTCGAGGCCGTGGCTGCCCATGTGAACGGGGAGCCGTGTGTGGAATGGCTCGGTCACGGATCGGCCGGCCATTTCGTCAAGATGGTTCACAACGGTATCGAGTATGCGGTGATGCAGCTCATCGCTGAGACCTACGATCTGATGAAGCGGGGGCTCGGTCTTACGAACGATGAAGTGCACGACGCTTTCAGCGACTGGAACAGCGGGGAATTGAACAGCTACCTACTGGAGATCACCAGCCATATTTTCGCAAAGCAGGACGAGAAGACCGGTAAGCGACTGATCGATGAAATCCTTGGTGTTGCCAGGCAGAAAGGCACCGGTATGTGGACCTCGGAAAGCGCCATGCAATTGCAGGTACCGACCCCGACCATCGACCTGGCAGTGGCAATGCGGGATATGTCGGTGTTAACCAGCGAACGTGAGGAAGCCAGCCGCCTTCTACTGAGACCCATCCGCCATTTTACCGGGGACCGTAAGGACTTGCTCGTGGAACTGCGCGGTGCCCTCTATTCGGCAATAATCATCACTTACGCTCAGGGCATGGCCTTGCTGGCGGCGGCATCGGTCAAATATGAGTATCATCTGGATCTCGAGATTGTGGCGCGCATCTGGCGGGGCGGCTGCATCATTCGCGCTTCCTTGCTCGAAGACATTCGTGCCGCGTTTCTTTTGAAGCACGACCTGACCAATTTGCTGCTCGATCCAAACCTGTCGCAGAAAGTCATGGCTCAACAGGAGAATCTGCGCAAGGTCGTCGGGCAAGCGTGTGCGAGCGGCATTCCCGCGCCGGGCCTGATGGTGTCGCTGGCCTATCTCGACGGTTTCCGCAGCGCCTGGTCGCCGGCCAATCTGATCCAGGCTCAGCGCGATTATTTCGGCGCGCACACCTATGAGCGGATCGACGTCAAAGGCACATTTCATACCGAATGGGAGGACTAAGAACAGATGAATAAACGACCGACTCGAATCGATCGTTTATATTCATCTTTGGTGGGACGGGGAATTATAGTAAGGAGAGAACTTCATGATCATGGGTTTGTGGTCATTTCCTGATAGCAAAGATCTAAATTATCTATTCTCCTTGAATAGGTAATTGTATCGTAAAGACGGTTCCCTTGCCTGTCTCCGAAGTAAGACTGAGACTACCACCATGTTTATTTTCAATGACATCATGGGAGATAGCCAGGCCTTGGCCTGTACCTTTTCCGACGCTTTTCGTGGTAAAAAAAGGATCAAAAACTCTGGCCTGGATGTTTTCAGGAATGCCGATTCCCGTGTCCTCTATACAGATCTCAACATGATCAGGGTAATGACGGGTGGATATGGTAATTATCCCTTTTTCGGTATTGTTAATGTTCTTGGTGATAATGGCATGGGAGGCATTAACCAGAATATTGAGAAAAACCTGGCCTATTTCATCAGCAAGGCAAAAAGCTTTTGGCAGATTCGCGTCAAAATGGGTCACAACTTCAGCACAATACTTCCATTCATTGCTGGCCACGGTAATTGTGGTTGCAAGAATTTTGTTCAGATCGCAAAAAACCTTTTCTTTGCTGCCGGGATGGGAAAATTCCTTCATTGCCTGAACAATGGTTGTAACCCGTTTGAGTCCTTCCTTGGTTTGCTGAATTGCCGTAGGAATCTCGATTTCCAAATAATTCCAATCAAGTTCCTCCAACAGTTTTTCAGCCTTCCTGCTTGTCTCTGCAATTGCAGATCCTTGGGTAATCGTCTGCAGTAGCTCCTGCAAGGTATTAACCAGACGCTTGACATCGATAAAAGCTTCTTCGAAAAAGGTGATGTTTGAGGTGATGAACTGGGTCGGGGTGTTGATCTCGTGAGCAATACCGGCGGCAAGCTGGCCCACGGATTCAAGTTTTTGGGCCTGAAGCAACCGTGTCTGGGTGAGTTGCAGTTCCTGCAAGGCCTTCTTCAACTCTTCTCCCTGCCGCTGCAGGATTTCTGTCTTCTGCTGAACAATTCGTTCCAGATTGAGATTCTGGGAGAGCAGTTCCCTTGAAGGCGGCCCTTCCGAAGTGCATTCTTCGGCAGCGTTCATGAGCACTTCTATGGTCTTTTGCTGAGCCTTCAGCTGGGATTGCAGCTTTGCAATGGTCACGCTATCATCTTGTTTGCTCATGAATTAACCTGCAATTGCGATTCCTGTGAACGTCTGGTTGACATGTACGGAATTAAACTGCTCGCCATAGGTGCTGAAACCTACAACTTTGTTCTTAGCCAACAGCTGGCCAATACTGTCGTCTATACCGTGCGCCTCCATCTCAAGTCGTCTAAGGATGCAGTCGCATCCTATAATAACTACCGGATCTCCAATGTCATTCTTCATCTTCAGCAGATCATTATTAAGGGACTCAAGCGCAGAATTTCCCTGGCCTATGGTGAGCACAAGTCCGGTATCGATGGCGCAAAAAAACTTCAGACTGCCATCCGGCTCAACATTGGAAATTGACCGTACATAGTAATCGTTACCGATACGGAGCATCAGAGGGTGTTGGGAAAACACGGCAGAATTGAGTTTATCTATGGTTGTTCCGATCAACTGGGCGTAGACTTCTGCTGCGGGTCCTCCATTGATCTCCTTGACCAGACGATTCCCGGGGTCAGCCTCCGTCACAACGAGCCTGGTAGATGAAGGCAGGAAGTGCTGATGTTTAAAGACATGGAATGGCAGGGTGGTTAAAAACAGGGTGAATACTGCAGCATCGTGCAATAATTCACCATCGTAATAGACGAAAGTTTGTTTGAATTTCAGACTGTCACCAGCCGAACCGCCGGCAATCGGGACATCGCCGAGCGCCATATACAGAGCTGAAATCAGCAGCTCTTCTTTCATCGATAATCCGTCGACCAATAAAAAGCCAAACGCCGGCAATTCGGTGAGAGAGAGCCGTTCCTGAACATCCTTGGCAATTTGGGCCACCTGCTCAGTTTGTGAGGAAAGAGGATGGATCAGATAAGGGATGGCTGAAAGCTCATCGCTGGCCAGCGAGGCACCTGACATACCACCACGTTGGAATCCTACCTCTGAAAGCTGCCCTGCGGTTGTACAGCCAATTACCGGGCCGGGAAGATGTTCTTGCAATGCCTGGCCAAGTTGTTGAGGATCGTACTCATCAGAAAAGAAAATCAAGGAGAGCTGTGTATTCGGCTGTTTAATCTGAGCTGCCAGATCGCGGACTGCCTCGTGCACATCCTGCTTGGTGGATATACCCTGTTGTAACTTCAATCTTGGCGAGGTGCTGGTTGTTCCGTTTTGCACATTGGATTGTAAAGTCATCTTGTCTGCTTTTTGTACTCCATATTTTTGTCAGGAAGAGATCTTCCATGTCAGCATAGATATGAACAATGCTCTTCCGCTTGTATATTATTAAGTATTTATCATTTCTAGAGTTATGTCAAACTTTGATGGTATCTTGTCGTTTTTTTTTGTGATTATGCTCGTATGGGCATAGATTGAATAGTTTGCGGTTAGGAGAATCATCTTGGACGCCCGGAAAATCCATGGGGAAATGGTGTCCAGGAAAAATGATGTCAAGTCAGCTCTTGGATTTTATGGGTTGCTGGGGGTAAATTCATTCATATCCAGATCGTTACGCTAGGAATTTCAAGGTACCTGGAGTCATGCCATGAACCTGGGATGTAGGAAAGAGGGTATCTTATGCCGAGAACGTCTGCTATAATGAGTCTTCTACATCGGCAGATGGAAAAACTGCTATTATATTTTTATAGACTGCGCGGATAAATTCACCCAGAAATCGATCTGTTCCGATTTTTGATACTATGTTCTTCTAAAGAAACAAGAGAAGGTGAGAGTGAATGAAACCCTATGGAAGAACAGAACCGCCTGAAAGCTCTATCTACTTATGTGCTCCGGTCAATGCCCTGGTTGAAGGTATCTATGAAGAAAATATCCATCTCGGTGAAATACTGAAACATGGTGATTTCGGACTCGGTACGTTTGATGACTTGGATGGGGAAATGCTCATTCTCGATGGGCATTGTTATCAGATCAACTCTGATGGAAAGGTGATCGAAGTTGATGAAAAGGTACTGACACCGTTTGCAGCAGTAACTTTTTATACTCCGGGAAACCATTATGAGATAGTCAAAGAAACTCCATATGTGAAGTTTTTACAGTGGCTCAACGGCCTTCTGCCATCACCGAATCTGTTTTATGCAATCCGAATTGAGGGCGAGTTCGCTCATATCAAGGTGCGATCCGTACCGAAGCAGGCTAATTATCGTCCGCTTTCCGATATCGCGCATGATCAGGTTGTCTTTGGATTTGATACTGTTAAAGGGACCCTTGCAGGTTTTTTTACCCCGGATTTCTTGTCGTCATTGAGTGTTCCCGGCATGCATTTGCATTTTCTGTCAGAAGACCATCAACACGGAGGCCATCTCCTGGAATGTGTGCCCCAAAAAGTAAGAGTTGGAATTCAGCTGATCAATAAAATGGAACTTTCGTTGCCCATGACCCGTGATTACATGAAGTGGGATTTTCACAGGGACATCAGGCAAGACTTGGACAAGGTAGAAAAATAAGGGTCACAACGGGACGTGCTTGCGTTATTGCATTATAGGCGGGAGAATGACTTCATTAGCATCATTCCTTGATAATGAAAAAAAACGCTGTGCTTCCATTCAGTATTTGACATCGAGTATCAATGCGTGGAAAAAAATTAATTCGGAGTTGATACCATGCCCAAAATATCTTTTAATCTGATAATTGTTTTACTGGGATTATTTTTCCTGCAAGGCTCCTTTGCCGGCAGCAGCAAGGCAGAAAATATGAGCGCCATCACCGGAAATAACCTGGAAACAGCGATCTTTGCCGGCGGTTGCTTCTGGTGTATGGAAAAGCCCTTTGAAGAATTGACAGGGGTAAAGGAAGTAATTTCCGGGTATACAGCCGGCAACACCAAAAATCCAACCTATGAGAACTACAAGGCAGGCGGTCATGTCGAGGTCGTGCAGATAACCTATGATCCGGCAGTAATCTCCTATTCCAGGCTTCTGGAGGTTTTCTGGATGCAGGTCAACCCCACCGATGCGGGTGGCCAGTTTGTCGACCGTGGTCGTGCCTATAGCACGGCGATTTTTTATACCAGTGAAAAGCAGAAAGAAACGGCGGAGCTTTCGAAGGCAGCGCTTGAGGCCCGCGGTGTTTATCCTGACCCTATTGTTACACCGATCCTGCCTGCCGTGACCTTCTATCCGGCCGAGGATTATCATCAGGATTATTACAAAAAGAACCCGATCCGCTATAAGTACTATCGCAACGGTTCCGGCCGCGACAAGTATCTTGACTCCATCTGGGGTGAGGAACGGAAGCCATGGAGCAATAAAGAGTTGCGACAGAAGCTGACCGCCATCCAGTATAAGGTCACCCAGGAAGAAGGGACAGAGCCAGCCTTTAAAAATGAATACTGGGACAACAAGAAGGCCGGGATCTATGTCGACATCGTCTCTGGTGAGCCTCTGTTCAGCTCTCTGGACAAGTATAAATCCGGAACCGGCTGGCCGAGCTTTACCAAACCGCTGGTCCCTGAAAATATCGTGACCCGCGAAGACCGTACTTTCTTCTTTTCGGTCCGGACCGAGGTGCGGAGCAGAATAGGGGACAGCCATATCGGCCATGTCTTCGACGATGGACCGCCGCCCACAGGCAAGCGATACTGTTTGAATTCTGCTGCGTTACGGTTTGTTCCAGTCGAGAATTTGGAGGCCGAAGGATACGGTCGGTTCCTGCCGCTTTTCGTGAAGTAGCAGGCCTTGAGAAAAAGGGACCCTTTAATGGGTGACCCCTTTTCTGTCTTTGTGGCTGACCAGATATGAAAAAGACTATCGCTTTACTTGCACTTCTTGCGGCATTTCCACCGCTTTCGACAGATATGTACCTGGCGGCGATCCCGCTGCTGGGAGATAAATGGCACCAGCCCCTGGCTATTGTTAATCTGACTTTGGTCTTTTTCTTTATTACCTATTGTGGTTTCCTGCTCATTTACGGTCCCCTTTCAGACCGTTATGGCAGGCGCCCACCATTGTTGGCAGGACTGGCACTTTATATCGTTGCCAGTTTTCTCTGTGCCGTTGCTGACAATGTTGTGATGCTTATCCTGGCCAGAACCCTGCAGGGAGCAGGGGCCGCAGCTGCATCGGCAATTGTCTTTGCCATCTGCAAAGACCTTTTTGCCGGGAATATACGCCAACGGATCTTTATCCAACTCGGGATTATTGTTGCAGCAGCACCCATGATTGCCCCGATAATCGGCGGTTGGCTGATCGAGTCACTGTCATGGCGCTGGATATTTATCCTGCAGGCTCTTTTGGGTATGATATCGGCTCTTGGTGTCTGGTTGATGAATGAGTCGTTGACCGTGTTGAGTACGGAAAGTCTGAAGCTGGTTTTTCGAAGTTATCTGAGGCTGATGAGTAATATGCCTTTTTTCCTTCTAACCCTTGCCTTAGCCTGCCTGGGTATCCCCTTTTTTGCCTTTATTGCCGTATCATCCGAAATTTATATAACCGGTCTTGGGTATTCCGAAAAGGTGTATGGATATTTCTTTGCCTGTAATGCTTCAGCTTTTCTGGTTGCCCCGCTCGTCTTTTCCAGGATGGTGCATCATTTCCCCCTTGGTTGGTTGCTGCCGATCAGCTACCTGGGTGTGTTGCTCTCCTCCCTGCCGATGATGAGCTCTGCAGTCCCTTTGCCGTACCGGCTTACTGTGCCGATGTGGCTCCTCACTTTCTTTTTTTCTTTTGGTAGACCGCCTGGAAACAATCTGATCCTTGAGCAGGTTGACAGGGATGCAGGGGCTGCATCCTCGCTTATGGTGTTCTTCTTTTTTATAACCGGTGCCATCTCTATGTGGCTCATTTCCCTCGATTGGCAGGATAAGGTGGCCGTTCTGGGATGGCTCGGTATGGTTTCGGCAACCATCACACTTTTGGGTTGGTGGGGTATCAACAGGTTGTTCAAGCTGAAACTGTCATAATGGTATAAAAGGAAAGCATTCCTGTCTCAGCGCTATTGGTCGGCTGCGGGTTGAAAAGAGAACAAGTCGGCTTGTGGCTGTCATGGTTGTTGGATTAGAAGTCATTCCTGTCCAGACCGCCTATACAGAGAATTTTCCGGTGCCTGGTAACATGTCATGAACCGGGATGCAGGAGAGTGTAAAACTTTTTTTCTCAAATATTACCATGTTTTTATCAACGTTTCTCAAGATGATGCACTCTTTGAAGGGCAACCTGGAAATGTTGAACAAGCAGTAAATGATTAAGTATCCGATCAGAAATTTTCCCCAAAGATGAACTTTTCATGAAAATTACCTTCCTGCCAGTCTTCGTGCTGGCCTTGTTCCTGGCCGGATGTGCCGCGAAAGCTCTCCCGCCTGTGGCGGTCAAGATCCCGACCAGGACCATTGATTACCAGAAGGAGATTAAACCGCTGCTCGACAAGCGCTGTACGGTCTGCCATTCCTGCTACAACTCACCCTGTCAGCTCAAGATCGACTCCTTTGAGGGCATGGATCGCGGGGCCACGAAGAGGTCCATTTATAACTCCTCACGTCTCATCTCCATGGACCCGACCCGTCTCTTTACCGATGCGCAGACAACCGCGGAGTGGCGCAAGAAGGAATTCTTCAGCGTTACCGAGAGCAGCGTTGCCAATGGATTAAATGACTCGCTCATGATTCAGATACTGTCCCATAAGATGAAAAACCCGAAGAGCGTGGGGGAGTACCGCTCTGAATTAGAAAATCTGACCTGCTCGGAAAACGGCAAAGAGCTTGGCAGTTACCTGGAAAAGCATCCGAACAACGGCATGCCCTTTGGCTTTCCCCCGCTCAAACAGGATGAGTTCGACCTCATAGCCGGCTGGCTGGTCCAGGGTGCCAAGGGACCCGATCCCGCCCAGCAGTCGGAACTGACAACATCGAAGGTGAGCGACGCGCGGGCCGTAGTGCAGTGGGAGTCCTTTCTCAACAAGGACGATGCCAAGCATGGTATGACGGCACGCTACCTCTACGAGCATCTGTTCCTGGCCCACCTGAAGTTCGGTACCTCCACCAATGAGTTTTATGAACTGGTGCGCTCAAGGACACCTCCCGGCCAGCCCCTGGATTTGATTGCCACCGTCCGTCCCTATGATGATCCCGGCGTCGAGCGGGTCTATTACCGCTTCCGCAAGATCTATTCCACCATCGTCTTCAAGACCCATATGGTCTTCAATCTTGACGACGCCCAACTGCAGCGTTTGGGCGAGCTGTTCATCCAGCAGAAGTGGCTGCAGCCGCCGCACCTGATGAGTTATGACCCGAAGCTGAGTGCCAACCCCTTTGTCACCTTCGAGCAGATCCCGCCGCGCTCGCGCTATCAATTTCTGCTGGACAATGTCCAATACGTTATCATGACCTTCATCCACGGGCCGGTCTGCAAGGGCCAGATCGCCCTCAATGTCATCGATGACCATTTCTGGGTCATGTTCATGGACCCGGGCAATGATCTGAGCGTGGCTTACCCCGGTTTTCTGAAGCTATACAGCGACAAGCTACGGATGCCCATCGAGAAGGGGAGCGACCTGCGTATCTTCTCGGCGCTCACCGATGAGCACCGCCAGTTGGCTGCGGAGTTCTACAAGGCCAGGCAGGATCTTTACACATCACTCAACTACACCGGCCTCGGCTATGAGTCCATCTGGAAGGGGAGCCGTGCTGTTGATGCCCCGCTGCTGACCATCTATCGCCATTTCGACAATGCCTCGGTGCACAAGGGGGCTCTGGGCAATCTGCCGAAGTCCATGTGGGTCATTGATTATCCGCTGCTCGAACGGATCTATTATGGCCTCGTTGCCGGCTTTGACATCTATGGCACGGTCGGTCACCAGTTGGCGATCCGGCTCTACATGGATGAGTTGCGTGTGGAAGGGGAGAGCAACTTCCTGGATTTTCTCCCCCCGGGAAACCGGCAGGAGACCATGCAATCGTGGTACAAGGGTGTCGCTCCCGAGGAGATCGGCTACTACCCTTCCTCCCTACCGGCGAAGATATCCTACACAACGGATGACCCGAAGCGCGAGTTCGTTGAGCTTGTCGTGGACAGCCACCTCCTGCCGGCGACAGGGATCGCCTTCGACAAGGTGAATTACCTGCGGGCAGGGGCCGATTATCCGCAGCTGCCTGTCAAGTATGAAACAACTGACGACTATCTGCGGGCCTTTCGCGCTCTTTCCCGGCCTGGGACACCATTTTTCACCTTGATCAATAATAGCAACGCCAATATTGCCTTTGTGAGGATACGACGGGAGAAGGGGCGTGATGTCGCATTTTCCGTGGTGATCAATCGCTGGCATGACAATGTCGCCTTCCTGTTGAATGAGGATGGCCGCCTCGATCCAGCAAAAGACAGTGCCGATTTCATTAATGGTCTCATCGGATCCTATCCCAACTATTTCTTTGATGTGCAGGAGAAGGATCTGCCCGATTTTTTTGATTTCCTCGCCAAATTTGATAACAGTCCCCAAGACCTGGCGCGGTTGGCCAAGTATGGTGTGAACAGGGCGGACGAGCGATTGTGGGAGACCTATGACTGGTTTCAGAAGCGCTTTAATGAAGATGAGCCGGTGCTGGGCGGACTCTTTGATCTGAACCGTTACTACTTCCGCGCCCGTTAGGGGGGCAGTAATCAAGATTTGACCACATTGACTTCACTGCTCGGAAAGCAAGCTTGCTTACAAAGAAATTAATCCTTGCGGGCTTTTTTGTACAGAAAACCATCCCTTTGCCTTTGCTACGGTCGAACGCTTTGGGCACTGGTATTACAGTAGAGGTCAAGACAAGAAAGCAGGTATTCATTCATCAGAAATGAAGTGGAGGATGTATACAAAGGATAAAGATATTGCTCTTCAAACGGCTAGGGCACATATAGAATAAAAAAATTGGATTTGATCCCGTATTCTAATCTAAGATTTATCTGGAGTTAGCTATGAATCAACTTTCTTTGATTGTATGTTTGTTTTCAATCTTTGTGTCTCTGCCAGCTTATGGCAGTAGTAACTTTGTGATTGATTTTAGAGGTGGAGAATCTGTTTCAGGTGGTGAACATGTCCCTTTGATTGACCTTATTGAACGTAGGGCCCCTGATTATGCAGGACAAAGAATTATTAATGTAACGGTATATGCAGATTCCAGAAATCGCCGTCATGGCGGGTATGTTCAACTTCTGGATGATAACAGACGACTTATTTCTGAAGACACCTTGTCAGATGGGTATGCATCTTTGCCCATTTCTGAGAGGTATCAAAAACCAGCATTTCTCTATTTTGAAAATGATGTTTATCTGAACAGGATTGAATTTAGTACAGAGGGACACCCAAGAGGTCTTGAACAGAGAAGAGATAGAAGGGAGCTAAGACAGAAAGAAGTTTTTGTACCCAATAGAGTTCTTGAAATCGGTAATTTTGTTAAAACAAACTATAAACCTGAAGTTAAAAAGTTCTCCTTACCCTCTGGAGGTTTTTCAAAAATCAATTTCAGAGTTCAGATCGGGGAAAAATATGCAGTAATTGTCAATTCGATCGTGGTCTTGTCAGACGGGAATAAGCGCGGCTGGAAAACTGTAGGGGCACGATTGTCCAATGGTGATAATGTGTTCGCGCTGGATGTTCCGCAAGATGCAACTGATATTCAGGTGTCATTTGCGCATGGTCAAGGCTCTTCTGTTCAAATTTTACTGCTTCCTTAAATTGTAAGCTGTCAGAGGGAATGTGGGATGACATATTGGAGAGAGTTTTTTTCGACAAGAAAATGGAGGGGGCAATTCAGCTCTCTTGTATCGACGTGCCGGAGCATGCCTTTCTTGATGCAATACCGGGGTGCATGAACAGAATCTCAGTGACCGTCACACTCCAGGGTGCGGACCAGTGCGCCTCTGTCTACCTTGCCGTTATGGTTCAAGGGCATCTGCTCGATATGGACAATTCTTGATGGTACAGAGTAGGCCGGCAACTGACGCTTCAGTCCGGTCAGGATCAGTGACGTCTCCATGGGCGAGCCGGCGATAAAGGCAATCAACCCTCTGGCGCTGCCATCGATCAGCGGCCAGGCCACCGTCGCCACCAACTCCGTCTGGGACAGTTCGCGAAGGTGGGTGTCGATTTCCTCCAGCTCAACACGATTGCCGAGGACCTTGACCTGATTGTCGATTCGCCCGAGGTGATGGAAGGCGCCGGATGTATCACAAAAGGCAAGGTCGCCGGTCAAGTACCATCGTTTACCACCAATGATGGGGAATCTGGCCTCCGTCAATTCCTTGGCGTTCAGGTAGCCCTCAGCGAGTTGGGCGCCGGAAAGCGCAAGCTCTCCCGGTTCATCGGTCGGTGCAAATTGGTGATCAGCGGTCAAGATCGCAGCTTCGATGCCCGGAAACGGTGAGCCAATGGCAATAACGTTGCGCTTCGGCGTGACCAGGAGCGGGGTGGTGACTGGCTGACTCAAACAGGAGACGGTCACTTCGGTGGGACCGTAGAGGTTCTGGACGACACTGTTCGGCGCTGCCTGTTGCCATGCCTCCACGGTGTTGGCTGGCAACGGTTCACCGCCGAAGACTGTGAGACGCAGGTCGGGTAGCACCCCTGGCTTAAGCGCCTTGATCTGATTCAGCATGCCTACCAGAGAGGGCACTGAATTCCAGACTGTGAGCCTGCATTCACGCGCGAACTTCACCGCGTTCATGACCCGGTTTGCCGGCAGCACATGCAAGGAGGCGCCAACTTGCCAGGTCGCGAACATGTCGAGAACCGAAAAGTCGAAACTGAGCTCACAGACCTCAAGGGCTCGGTCGCTGGCATGAAGTCCGAGGATTTCGGTGACGACTTCAATGTAATGGTGAACGGCGCCGGCAGAGATCATAACCCCCTTGGGTGTTCCGGTCGTTCCCGAGGTAAAGATGATATAGGCGAGATCCGTGGATTTGATATGGGCCGGAGGGGTGGCGTCTGCCAAGGCAGGCAGGTCATGAAGATCCTGGATGTCGATTTCCGGGCTGGAGCCTGCAGGCAAGTGTCGCCTGGGCTCGGGCATCAGCACCAACGGGGGGCAGAGCGCCAGCACCCTCTCAGTCAGGAGCTTGGCGCCTTGGGCATCGCAGATCAACGCCGAAAGTTGGCACTGGTCCAGGATCGTGATCAGCCTATCCTCTGGAGACTTGAGCCCTATCGGTATATAGGTACCGCCCGCCCAACTTGTTCCCAGAAGCCCGGTACAGGCATCGATGCTGCGTGAAGCAAGGATTCCAACTCGAGGGAGAAAATCCTCGCCGGCTCCCCAGCCCGGACTCTGGACCAGTGTTGCAGCGATACGCCTGGCCCGGTCTGCCAGTTCACCGTAGGAGATTTCCAGACCCTCGAAGGCAATGGCCAGACGTGCGGGATCGCGCAGGCTTTGTCGATAGACCGCGTTTGCAATGTTAAACCCCTGGGTATCTTCCTGTTTCATACCTTTCACAGTTACTTCCGATTGTTCAGGTTCAGGGGGTGACGAGGCGCATAATGTTGGAGAGCGAATCAAAATCATTTTGATCAAACCCTCGTTCAGCCAGATCGAGCCCAAACTCCTCCTCAAGAAATACCACCATTCTTAATACCGCCAGGGAGTCAAGAAGGCCACTCGTCACCAGCAGGTCATCGTCACCAAAATCTGTTTCTTTGCCATAATCAGCCAAGAGTTCCTGAAGGAAGGTTTTCAACTTTTTTTTCTTGTCCATACTGTCCTTAAGATACGTGAATATTGAAAAGTTTCAGTAAAAAAATGAAATGATCGCCCAGAGTTAAGTTGCGGTCGGAGCTGTCAAATATTGACAGAATACAATAGAAGCCGACAACAAACACCGGTGTTACGAAGTTCTTTCTGAGCCAGGACATGTCCGTGGGCCTTTTTTTCTCATAGAGCTGGGATATGCTGATTGCCGTACTCAAGACAATCCCATAGAACATGTATACACGAAAAGACCAAAGCGCTGGCCAGAATCCGTTGTCAGCGATGTTTCCTGTTTCGCGCAGAAAATGATACAGGACATTGCCGAATCCGGCTGCGGCAAAGGTTGCGAAAAATAAACGTATTCTTGGCCACTTCTTGAAATATCGTAAAAAAGCCGGATAAAAAAAGTTGTCTACCAGCAACTCCTTGAAATAGTAATAAAATCTATTCCAGAAGTCAGCAATACTTACCGATTGCAACGGTTTGTAGGTGTTTCGCAGGGCGTTGTATCCGGCCATCCGGCAGCAAGCAATGATGACGTGCCCCCACACCGAAAACCACAGCAACCTGGTAAAAAAATTAGCAATGAGTGCCAACCAGTTTATGTACCACGGATAGGAATGTCCAGCCCCGTCGTGCAAGACTGCATGAAAAGAAGGAATGTCCAGAGAAAATGCTATCCCTGAAAAAGCATGACTGGTATTTGCATTTCCATAAAAAATCTGATTCAGCAGTTTTTCCAAGAGGGCCAGAAGGAGCGCCCAGTAGAGTAATTTGATACCTTTGAGTTGGCTTATGGCCAATTGTTCAGGGTTTTTCGCCTCAATTTTCCGTAAATAGGCAGCCCCCTTGGGGAAAGGGGTAGTGGAGCCTCCCCAAAAAGGGAAGTAATAGCCAGCCTGAAGAGCAAGCGGTGGTGTCTCCTTGTTATGGCGATCCAATAACGTATAATTGAAAAACCAGAGATATTTACCGAGCACAGCAAGAAATGCCCACAGATAGACATCCTGGGGGTTAGAAAAGGGAGTACTTGTTGCCGCAATAAGGAGGAGGATGTAAAAGACCAATAAATTTCTGATCGGACGTTTTGCGTACCATCTGTCCTTGTTCTGTCTTACCGCCGTATAATATGCGGCAAAAAAAACAAGTACCGCTACTACAATCATGGGTTTAAAGAAGAAGACCGTGGGATAATGCTGCTGGCGAATTGACCAGGGGATCTCTACATTGGGCCAGTTTGCCAGATAAAGAGAAACAAAGGTGGCAATGGTCAGTAACACCGGTCTGAATTGCGGCAGGAAGGTCATCGCCGTCATGAATACGGAGAGATGCAGCCAGCTGTCTGTACGGAAAGAAAGCCCTGCTGAAAAAAGAGCAAGAATCAGGATTTTTCCAGGCAGCTTTTGGGAAAAAGCCACAACCTTCGGATAGGTGTCAAGCGCTGGAATGAGCCTGAAATCGGCCAGTCTAGCCATGGTGGAAACTTTTTATCGCCAGCAGGAAAAGGCAAAAAGAAGGAGAACTTTCGGTCTTGAGTAATCTCATATTGTTTCTATAAAAAATGATAGTTGGTAAAACTTCTGCAGTCCCTTCCTCGATTGCAGTGGGCCATCGAAAGGTGAAGAGGGGCGTGATAAACAAAGATATCCGATTCCTTCCCTGCATCTCGTACTGCGATCCATGTGCACCCTTCACAATAATCAGACCATCTTCTTATAATTAAAAAAAAATGACAATAGATGATCTCCATATGGAAGACAATCTATTTATAGATGATTTTAGCAAGAAGATGAACCTCTTTGTCAATCAGTGCCTGAAGAGGATCAAGACAAGTTCGTGAAGATGGTACTGGAAGAGTTTGAAAACCTGTACGAAGGGAATGCAATACGCTTTGGCGTTCGCCCCCGGGAGCTTGTAGCGTGGTAAGTAGCAGGAAGTTAATTTCACATTATAAGAAAAGGGGGCAAACCCGCTTTTGGCTTTTCTTGGTTGTTGGTGGTAAGATTTATTTATATTCATTTCGTTACTCATAGAATTTCCCTGTTCCACGGTTCATCTCATGAACCGTGGACGTAGGGGAGAGAAAATTTTGCGACGCCATCAAAGTTATTCTGGATGATTAATACCAACATAGCAAGGGTTCTCCTATGGACAGCAGCAGTGTGACTACTTCCAATATACCCAACCCGATCTCTTCTCCGCATGCAGCAGCGAGTGAGCTTGTCCTGGTCGCACTCAAAAGTTCACTTCACGGGCTGACTCATAGTGAAGCTGCGGCCCGCCTTGAGCTCTACGGACGGAACACATTACCTCAGGCCAGGCCGCCAGGAATCGCAACTGTCTTTTTCCGCCAGTTTGCCAGTCCGCTCATCTATGTTCTTGTGGCAGCCGCTCTCTTCTCCCTGATGATTAAGGAGTGGTCTGATGCCGGTTTTATTTCGGCAGTCCTGTTCATTAATGCTGTTATCGGGTCCATTCAAGAACATTCCGCCCAGCGCGCCGCCACAGCCCTGCAGGAACTGGTACGCACGCGATGCCGGGTATTGCGTGAGGGGGATAGTTATGAAATTAACGCCGAAGAGTTGGTCCCAGGCGATATTGTGCTTCTGGAGTCAGGTGACAAAATCCCTGCCGACCTACGGCTGCTCGTCTCCCATGATCTGGAGGTAGACGAATCTTTGCTGACCGGTGAGTCGTTACCGGTGGTGAAAGACGGCAACATCGTGTTAAACGAAGATATCGGCTTGGGCGATCGAGTTAATATGCTTTTCACGGGCACCTTGATAGGTCGAGGGCGTGCTCGAGGGGTTGTGGTCAGTACGGCGCTTAACACTGTATTGGGCTCAATTGCTGCCGACGTTTTGTCCAAACAGCCTCCTAAGGCCCCGTTGCAGGTCCGGATGGACAGGTTCACCCATCGTGTGGCGATCTTTGTTGGCATAGCGGCATTAACTATGTTGGGAGTGGCTGTGTCACGTGGCACGCCATTTGCCGAAATGTTCCTGCTCGTGGTCGCGCTGGCAGTATCTGTCATTCCCGAGGGCCTGCCGGTGGCACTCACCGTAGCTCTGGCCATAGGCATGCGGAGAATGGCCCGGCGAAACGTTATTGTGCGTCGGCTGTTAGCTGTGGAGGCGCTGGGTTCCTGTACGCTCATCGCAACCGATAAGACAGGCACGCTTACCGTCAATCAACTGACCGCACGTTGCATTGCCTTTCCAAATCGTGACCTGTGGGAGATAAGTGGTGAAGGCATCGTGCCGGAGGGTCAGATCCTGACACCACGAGGTGCACCATCTATAGAAGAGAGAATACTATTGGAGCGGCTCTGTCAGGCAGCGGCACTGACCAATGAAGGCTTCCTTGGTCGTATCGATTCCGGCTGGTCTCACCATGGTGATGCAGTGGATGTTGCTTTCTTGGTGATGGCACATAAGGCCGGTGTCGTCAAGGCAGAGATTAGCAATAACTTTCCCGAAATTGCCACTATTCCCTATGAGTCTGAGCGGCTGTTTTCGGCCAGTCTGAACGATGTGAATGATCGACAGTGTGCCTTTGTGAAAGGGGCGCTTGAACGGCTGTTGCCCATGTGCACGACTATGGCATCGCTTGGGCGGGACGTTGCCATAAATCACGCTCTGATCGAACAACAGGCCCATGCTCTGGCCAGTGGCGGCTATAGGGTACTTGCCCTGGCGGCCGGTGAGATTGAACTGAGTCCGCGCGAGATATTTACCGAAGAGCATCTGCACGGTCTGGCACTGATTGGCCTCGTGGGAATTATCGATCCCTTGCGTATTGAGGTGAAGGCAGCAGTTACAGCCTGTCGGCAGGCGGGCATTGAGGTGGCTATGATCACTGGCGACCACCCGGCTACTGCCTTTGCCATTGCCCGGGAATTAGGCATGGCGGAACGGGCCGACCAGTTGGTGAGCGGCCCGGAATTGAGCTTGGCACTCGAATCTGGAACGATTGACCAGCTGACTCGTGATGTAAGGGTTTTCGCACGTGTGGGACCACACCAGAAGTTGGACATCGTTCAATCCCTGCAACGGAATGGTCATTTTGTGGCAGTGAGCGGAGACGGGGCCAACGATGCACCGGCGCTACGCGCTGCCCAGGTTGGGGTCGCCATGGGTATGAGCGGGACCGATGTGGCCCGGGAAACAGCCGACCTGATCATCACCGACGACAATTTTGCCTCCATTGTTGCAGGTGTCGAGGAGGGGAGAGTCGCCTATGCAAACGTACGCAAGGTGATTTTTCTCCTCATCTCCACCGGTGCCGCGGAGTTGGTGCTGTTTACCCTGGCCTTGTTGACCGGCATGCCTCTCCCGCTGATGGCCGTCCATTTACTGTGGTTGAACCTGGTAACCAATGGGGTTCAGGATGTGGCCCTGGCGTTCGAACCCGGTGAAGGCGACGAATTGCGTCACCCTCCAAGATCTCCGCGCGAACCCATCTTCAATAGACTCATGATGGAGCGGGTAGTGATCTCGGCGTTGGTCATCGGGAGTGTTGCCTTTCTTGCCTTCCAGTGGCTCATCGCCAGAGGTTTTACCCTGGATGAGGCACGCAATGGAACCCTGTTGCTGATGGTGTTGTTCGAGAACGTCCACGTGTTGAACTGTCGATCAGAACTACGCTCGGTGTTTCGACACAATCTACTCCTCAATCCGATCCTTTTAATCGGTACGGTTGTCGCACAACTCGTGCATATTGGTGCCATGTACACGCCCTGGATTCGCGATGTTCTGCATATCCAACCGGTAACGCCACAACATTGGCTGGTGCTGCTGGGACTGGCATTGACCGTGCTGATGGTGATGGAACTTCATAAAGCACTTCGCCGATGGTATTAGATGGAAAAGGGGGCAAGTTCGTTTTTGGCTTTAGGAGTCTGTCGGGTTTAGAGTTATGCGACGACAATGAAAAGCTGCGCGATTAGTTAACGTATTATGCTGATTTAACAATATAAATATTGACTTTCCCGGGTGTTTTCAGTTAGCTTCTGTGTTTTTTAATAAATCACACAGTGAGAAAGATATGACTCAAAAATTCATTCATACAAATAGAGATCAACAATATCTCTTCCCGCCATCTCTTCAAGATTGGCTCCCGGAACAGCATCTGGCCCGGTTTATTGTTGATATTGTCTCGCAGCTTAATCTGCTGCCTCTTACGGGAACCTATGCAGGGAAAGGGCATAGGGCATATCATCCCGAAATTCTATTATCTTTGCTCTTTTATGGCTATGCTACCGGAGTTTTCTCCAGCCGAAAAATTGAGCAGGCGACCTATGATTCCGTTGCCTTTCGTTTTATTTCCGCCAATACTCATCCAGATCATGATACCATAGCTACCTTCCGCAAGCGATTCCTTGAACAACTGAAGCCGCTTTTCATAGAAATCTTGATGCTTGCCAGCGAAATGGGTCTTTTGAAATTGAGTAAAGTCAGCCTTGATGGCACCAAGATAAAAGCCAATGCTTCCAAACACCACGCCTTGAGCTGGGATTATGCAGGCAAGCTTGAACAACAATTACGGGCCGAGGTTGATAAGTTCCTCCGCCTTGCCGAGCAGGCTGATTCCGAAGAAATACCTGATGGAATGGATATTCCGAAAGAACATTGTCGTCGTCAAGACCGGTTAAATGCCATAGCCCAAGCAAAGGTAAAAATTGAGGCGCGGGCAGCGGAAAGATACGCACGGGAGCAAAAAGAATACGACGAGAAAGTCGCTGCACGTCTTGCAAAAGCTGAAGCTACCGGAAAGAAACCTCGCGGTCGTAACCCTGAGCCACCTACGCCGGGACCTCGCAAAAAAGATCAAGTCAATTTAACAGACGAAGAATCCCGCATCATGCCGTCTTCTGACAAGGGATTTGTACAGGCGTACAATGCACAAGCTGCCGTTGACGTTGATACGATGCTTATTGTCGAATCTCACATCAGTCAAGCGCCGAACGACAAGCAAGAGCTCACCTGCGCCTCTACCTGAAGATGTGGAGCCGATTGACAAGATGAGGCATAAACTCAAAACTGTTGAGGGCCGTAAGATTTACGCGCAACGCAAGAGCACGGTTGAGCCAGTATTTGGCATTGTCAAACATGTCTTGGGCTTCAGATAATTTTTCCTGCGAGGTCTGGAGTCAGTCTCCGGTGAATGGACACTTGTATCTATTGCATGGAATATAAAGCGAATGTTTGCCTTGAATAGTTAAAATATGTCAAAGAACAAGGAAAACTGAATAAATTTCAATTCAAATTGGCTGTTTATAGCCAGAAAAGTGATAAGCGTTATCAACTGACTGTAACTATTAATTCCAGCTGTTAGGCCTCAACCTATGGTCGTAACTTGAAACCCGACAGGCTCCTAGGCTCTTTTCTTTAGAAATTCAGGATGTGAAATCTTATAGAAAGCAAATTTAAGCCCCAAAATCAAGCAAATACAACCTTACCAAAGGCTCATTACATTTAAGGGTCAGATGTGATATAAAATAAAAAATGAATGATATCTTTGAAAAAGTTGACTTGACCCTTTTTCCATACAATTTATTTAAATTGCATATGAAAAATGGTATAAAAATAAATAAAATTTAATTTTATACATTAAGACAGTGTGTTAACTCATTGCTTGCACAGTAAAGCCTGTCGAAATTTTGTGGTAAGTCCGACAGGCTCTTATGAAAGGTGATTCTTATCACTATTACTAAATGGAGATTTACGTGAAAAAAACGATGGCCCGTCTCTCCTGCTCCAAAACGACACAGAATTCATATCGAACTCCTTGTTATTCTCCCGACAGAAGAACAAAATCCGGCACCATTCTTCTTATCGCCCTGTTATTGTTCGTCCCTGCTACAGGCTACAGTTTTGACTTTGGCTCCATGGTGGATGACGTTGGCTCTGCAGTTAAAAGTGGTGTCAAAACAATAGAAAGAAGTGCTGACCAGATTCTCCAAAAGGGAGATAAGCGTGCAGTTAAAAAACAACAAATTGAAAATACTGCTAAAAGTGAACCACAAGAAACAATTAAACAAAGCACCGCTGATAACAACAGTAAAAGCCAGCATGTGAAAACCAAATCTGCATCACCTCCTGTAAACTCAGGAGGTTCAATTTTCTCAAAGGACCCAATCAACCCGGACAATCCATCTGCCCCTGTTGCATCCTTCACCGCCGGAGACCATATTTATGGTATGCTTAAGGCTTCAAAACCATGGAAAGAGTTAAACCAAAACAGCAATTACATAATTGTCTGGCTCTATATAGATGGGCAGCAGAAAGTTTACAAAAGCGTTGGTCTGCAGCGACCCGAATTAATTGCGCAAGACTATTTCATTATTGATGTTGCTCCTGAGCCATCACATATGAGCAATTATAGCGACAGAGACATTATTTTCCCTGAAAAGGATGGCTATAAATTCGGTCCTGAACTTTTTACCAAATATCTTAGTGAACTCCCCCCCGGTGAACACACGTTTCGCCTTGAAGTCAAAGCTTATAACAAGATCTATGCTTCTGGAGAATTTTCCATCAGCGGTGACGACTTCAGTAGCTATTCAAAACTTCTGGCAGGCATAAAAGACAGCAGTGGCCAGCAACAGAAGATGCCGAAAGTTGGGAAAGTCGATATGGCACTACAGAATGAAATGATAGCGTTGCTTAAAAATGGAGGCTGGCCTGATATCCGTCGTCTGGTCATTGTTGATAAGGATTGGTGGATTGACAGGGTTGCGGGTGGTGATAGTGCAGTCGAGTCGCGCCACATGGAAGCTGCCGCTGCGGCTCAAGACACTGACGGTAGTTTTTATTTCCGACACGTAACCTTTCATCAGCCCATGCTTATAACAGGAAATTGGGGCAAGCTTGAACTGAGCAATACAGGAGAGAAAAAAGCGCTCCCTGAAGCAAATGTGGATAAATAATTTTTTTAGCAGCGGGAAACATCCCACCGGAACAGAATAACTACCAACTTTCTATCAAAAAGAAAGGAGTTGCTGATATGATTGATACAATATTTAAAAAGTTTACCCTCTCCGTAATCGTGAGTTGCTGCTTCCTACTGGTCCAGGGTGCAATTCACTCATTGCCGGCCGCTGACGTGGACGCGACGATCAAACAGATCAACACCAGTCTCAGAAGAGCTGAAAAGGATATGTTTGCCGGAAAAACTGAAAATGCCATAGCCTCTCTTGAAAATATTCATAATCTGATCATACAGACCAAAGGGGATGATCCAAACAATAATAAGTTAAAACAGGCAGAAAATAAATTTCAAAAACTGGTGAAAGATCTTGAAAGGCGCACCGGACAAAATTTGGGAGGTGGCACCCTGACAGCAGCTGCTTCTAGCTCGGCTGTTGTCTTGCCTGAAAAGCCCTCAAGTAAACCCTCTGACAGAATAAGCAGTCATGCAGCTGATGTACCACCAGAACAATCTACGATACAAGCAGATACGGCTGGCGCATCGCCTGATCAACCAGCGGTTCAGGCAGATACCGTTGTTAAACTTCCCCACCAGGCACGGCAGCCCTTTGAAAAAGCATCACGAGGGTTGGAAAATATTGAGAGCCTATTTACTCAGTTGGAGGATCCTGATTACAGAGGAGACAAAGAACAGCTTGTCTCAAGGCTTGAAAGCTCTCTCGGTGCGATAAGGAATCAGCTCGACGAAGCCCGACAGGCGGCAGCAGAGAGAGGCGTTTCTTCCCATCCGTCTTTTGATGACGCTGGAGCTCGACTTACAATTATGATGGAAAAAGCTACGGTTGCCAAAGGAAAATTTGCCCAGCAACAGAATATGGCCAAGGAGCAGGCTCAGCAAATTGAGGCGGATGTCCAGAAACTGAAAGAAGAATATGATCGTCTCAAACCTATATTGGGAGCCGCCACCGGGACTGTAATTTATTATAATGATCTCGTTCCGGCTAAAAAACTTCTCGACCAGCTGAACAACTTTGATGCCAATGACCGGGCGGCTCTCTCCACTCTTCTTGCATCGTTTGCCGGTAAATATGGTTCTACCCAGGAGGATATTGACAGAAAAGCCTCAAAAATGGGATATGTCGGTGAATATTTCAGCGCAAGTTATCACTATCTGGCGCTATCAACCGGTCTGGATAATATAAGCAACACTCGCACTGTGATGGCTGAAGATCTGGCCAGGAAAGTAAAAGAGATAACAGGACGTTCTGATAAATCGCATGATTTCTCTCAATCGGAGCAATACGAAAAAGCTCGTGAATACCTGGCGCTTGCCCAGCAGTTTGATAGCAAGGACAACCTGGTACAAAATCTGTCAGCAACAATTGATCAGGATATTGCTGCTGGCATGGAAAAATTCGATGAAAAAATTGACAAACAGACCTGGCCGAAGGAAGCTCCCGATGCCCCTGGTAATGCTAAAAAACTGGCAAAGACTGCAAAGGAATGGTTTGAGAAAAGTCCGGACTGGGGAAGTAGAGAAAAGAATCCCTACACCGTACTGGCCGTTGTTGTTACTGGCCCCTGGTCCATTCAGAAAAAAAATATTTTGAGTGAACCGATCATGTACGGCCTGCCAGTGGCTGTAGCCCTACAGACAGAAAATGATAAAAAGAATAATATTGCCCGCGTTTTTTCGCTGACACTGCGTACAAATGAAATGCTCGGGGTAAAAATGGAACCTCCATTCGACCATGTCACAGTTGGAAGTTCC
The DNA here is from genome assembly GCA_013792135.1 of Desulfocapsa sp. GTDB lineage: Bacteria > Desulfobacterota > Desulfobulbia > Desulfobulbales > Desulfocapsaceae > UBA2270. The sequence continues at coordinate 34,589 of VMSP01000128.1, forward strand.
TATTATATTCGACCCGGTGCTCTTTAATCAGCGGGGAGATTTCGTCGAAATTATCCCTCTCTCGGGTAGATCTGGTTCCATGACAGTAAGCACAATTCAAGAGCGCGGGAACTTTCCCGGCGCTCTTGAAAAAAGAAGCCGATAAAAAGGAAGTTTTTCCCGGAAATCAAAGAGCAGCTTTGACAATTTTGCTGGTTTTTTGATTTAGTTTAATACAAGAAATAAATAGCCAAGTTTGGGGTGGATTAACTAGCAAATATTATGGAAAATTATCACATAGAAATGCGCTCATACCGGATCATCGGCTGGGGTTGGGTTGTGTTCTGTATTATTGGAATGGTCGTAACATTCCTGTCTAATCTCTATTGGCAATCCGTTGGATGTGCTTTCTCTTCACTCTTTGGGGCCTACATGGTGCTGGGCTCCGGCAGCTTCGATATCGACAGTGATGGCCTTATCCATAAGTCATCGTTTGGCACATGGAAAATTCGCTGGGACGAAATATCCAGAGTTGAGATTGGAGAAGTGGAGGGAACGATGGTGCTCCACGGGAGCAATAAGCGTTTTATTCTTTCTTCTCCCGGTGGATGGGATGCGTCTGTAAAAGACGACGCGTTTGCCTTCGTAATCAAGCAACTTGAAGCACGCAATATCCCACCGCAACCAAGTGGGACTGCCGCCTACAAAATCATGAAAAATACTCGCGTTCTGACAAATCAATAACCGGATAACGAACGCTGAAAAACCTGTTTTATGCTTGCTCTCATTTGTTGCTAACCCATATTTAACATTTTCAGACAATTTTCCGATAAAATACAGATTTTTTATCAAAAAAACTCAATGATTTCAACAGAAATTGCTGATTTTTCGCTTTGTAGTGCCATAATTTATTAAATAATTATTGACTTTTCGTATTGGGCTGGTATTATCGCTCCATGTTTATTCGACAAA
>VMSP01000147.1 GCA_013792135.1 Desulfocapsa sp.
ATGACATGGTTCACATTCAAAGTAACTCCTCCCTCATATTTGTAATATGAATCTTCTATCAGTTGCGGGAGGTGTTGTCCAGGATATAATGCAACTTGTCGATATTGTTTTGTAAGCGAGTTAGGATAAATTCACCCTGGGGGTATGAGAGTCTGGGACTTCATGGTTATACCAACCGAATCAGTGGCCAGAGACAGGCTGCTCTTGAAGTACTTGGGAGTGGATACCAAATAGTGTACGCTTTATCCGACTTTCAAGATTATAAGTACAAGTATCAAAGATAGGAAAACTATTCGTTCTGCCTTTTCTGATCTTTATAAAATTAGATCTAAAATTGTCCATGGTAACAGCTTAGCCCTTGATAGAAATAATGAAGGTTGTCTGGTTTGGGGTCAAGATGTATTGAATTCAGTGATACAGAAAGAATTCACAAAGTTAAAATTAGAGATTGAATCTGGGAAAGAAATGGGAAAGAAAATAGCCGAGACCAAAGAGAAATAATCTCAATGATTTCGGCTATTTAAATGGTGGAGGCGGCGGGAGTCGAACCCGCGTCCGAAAATACTCCCCTCCCGTATCTACATGCTTAGTTCCGGGCTTTAATTTTCGCGCCAGAAGCTCCGCCGGAGCTTAGATATTCTATTGCTAACCTGCTTGGTTCTCATCTTCTAGCAAACAGGTGCTGCCAGAGGACCAGCCCACAGAGTCGGCGCTCCGATCCAGTCTTGCGGGCAGAGACCGGGGGAACGGCAGAGCAGACTAAGCTGCTACTGCGTAGTTATAATCGTCGGCGATTATAATTAAAGTTCTATCAGTTTTACGAGCAGACAGAAGCTCGGCATGCAACGTAGAGCTTACATATCCCCGTCGAATCCGTTTCGCCCCCATAATGGTTAAAGTTTTTATTGTTTTAGATTAATTTAAATCTCGTTGCGGCGCATGACCCGCTGGATCTCACGATCACTCTGCTGTTCCTTGAGAGTAGCCCGCTTATCATACTGCCTTTTACCACGGGCCAGACCAAGTTCCACCTTAGCCTTCCCTTTCTCATTAAAATATATCTTCAGGGGGATCAAAGCAAGCCCTTTCTCCCGCAGTTTACCAATCAGTTTGTTGATCTCCCGCTTATGCAGCAGAAGCTTACGTGACCGCATGGGTTCATTGGGATTATGGGTGGCAAAGATGTAGAAGGATATATGGACATTCAACAGCATAAGCTCACCCCGATCATTAATCTGGGCATAGCCGTCACGCAGATTGGCTTTACCGGCCCGCAGTGATTTCACCTCGGGGCCAGTCAGAACCATACCGGCCTCCATGGTTGACTCAATAGAGTAATCATGGAAGGCCTTTTTATTGCGACAAACTATCTTTTCGGCCATGGCCAATTCCTCTACTCCTAAGATGTCACCCGTATGGCTTCCTGATAAGTAGTGATCCCTGTCTTCACTTTCTGCCATGCATCTTCACGTAAAGTAGTCATTCCTTCGCGGATTGCAAGCTTTCGCATTGCATTTACATCTTCTCCAGCCCGCAGCATCCTGCTGATCTGCTCTGAAAAGACAAAGACCTCAAAGACCCCGCATCGCCCCTTATAACCGGTTCCGCGACACTGGCGACAACCCTTGCCCCTTTTCAACTCAATGGTGCCACTGCCTGAGACCGGGAAATCCAGCTTCAGCAATTCCTCCTGCTCCATCTGAAAGGTCTCCACGCAGCCGGGACAGATGGTCCGCACCAGGCGTTGAGCCACACAGCCAAGCAAAGTAGAACTGATCAAAAAAGCCTCAAGCCCCATGTCCATGAGGCGGACAATAGATGAGACAGCATCATTGGTATGGAGAGTGGACAGTACCAGATGGCCGGTCATGGCCGCTTGTACCGCATGAGCAGCGGTTTCCAGATCACGGATCTCGCCAATCATGATGATATCCGGATCCTGACGGAGGATATTGCGAAGGATAGTGGAGAAGGTCACATCAATCAGAGGCTGAACCGAGATCTGATTAAACTCCTCATGCACCATCTCCACTGGATCTTCCACGGTGACAATATTCTTTTCCGGGGTGGCAATTTTTTTCAGGGTCGAATAGAGAGTGGTTGATTTTCCGCTGCCTGTGGGTCCGGTCACCAGCACAATACCATGCGGAGCATTGATAAAGGAATCAAAGACCTGACGATCACGATGAGAAAAGGCCAGATGATCCAGATCCTGAAAGATCACATCCGAATCCAGGATACGCATGACCGTCTTTTCCCCAAAGGAAACCGGCACAGTGGAGACCCGGATCTCAACCTCTTTCTTGCCGCCGACACCTATCTTTATCCGGCCATCCTGGGGCCGACGCTTTTCCGAAATATCCATCCGGGCCAGAGACTTGATCCGGGCGGTGATCGCCGCATGTACGACCTTGGGCAGTTTGTAAATCGGATGCAGCATGCCGTCAATACGAAATCGGACCATGCAGGCATCACGTTTCGGCTCGATATGAATATCGCTGGCCTGCTGATCAAGCGCATAATGAAAGAGATGATTGACCGCAGACTTGATGTGTTGATCGGATGAGGAGATCTCTCTGGCAGAAGAGATCTTGACGAACTGCTCGAGGTTGCCGATATCCACAGAGCTGCCAAGTCCCGGCCCGGCAAACTGACTCTCCGCTGCCCGAATGGACTTCTGAAAACCAAAAAATTCAGCCTGAATCTTTCTAATATCAGACTTGGTGGCAATATAGGGCCTGACCGTGACCTGATTGGCTTGCTCAATATCGGCAAGCACTGTTTTTTTGTCGGGATGATAGACCGCTATCTCCAGGATTCCCTTCTGCATATTAAACGGAAGCAGCAGATGGGTAACGGCGAAATTTCTGGGAATACTTTTAGTGACAACATCCATGTCGAGTGCCAGCGGATCAAGCTTTTTAAAAGGCAGCTGGAACTCTTGAGCCACCGCCTGCATAATGACCTCTTCATCCAGCACCACCTCGCTCCTGCCATGTATCTCTAACTGAAACGAGGCGACGATATCAACAAGATCGGGGTAGCTCTTGTCTGCCTCCATTCCATTGTCGTCAGCACGTTTTAACAATTTTTGCCGCTGTTTCCCCTTCTCCAGGGTGATCTTCTGCCGTTGCTGGCCAGTAAGCAAGAGCTGTCGTTGCAAAAGATTAAGAAGTTCGTCACTATTCAAAAAACTCATAAAGTCTTCCTGTTCATACCTTTTTTGTTCATACGCTTAATCATAGACTTACGCCCCTGCTCCAGGCTTTTCAATGAGCCCTCGCAACACCAGCAGATTATCCCGATCTTCCTGCAGGTCGTCACCCTTTGGGGTCTCAAGCGTCATGGGGTGGTCAGCAAAACGAGAATCATTGAGCAGACTTCTGAATCCCTCCAGGCCGATTGCCCCTTGGCCGATATGCTCGTGCCGGTCCACCCGGCTGGCCAGTTTCTGTTTTGAATCATTGAGATGAAAAAATTTGATCCAGCCGATACCCACCTGCCGATCAAACTCTTCCATGGTCTGGATATAAGCCGGTAAGGTCCGGATATCATAGCCGGCGGCAAAGATATGACAGGTATCGACACAAACTCCAAGCCGCTGTGGATAACGGGAATGCTCAAGGATAGAGGCCAGTTCCTCAAAACGACTGCCCAGGCTTGTTCCCTGCCCGGCTGTGGTCTCGAGCAGAACCGTAACCTCGCCTCCTGTTTCTTCCAGTGCCAGATCAAGGGCCATGCTAAAACGGGCAAGCCCTGCCTCCACTCCGTCACCCCCATGAGAGCCGGGATGAATAACCACAAAGGGAAGACCCAACTGTTCACAACGATGGATCTCGGCCGCAAAGGCGGTGACGGATTTCTCCATCAGTTCTTGCTTGCCACTGGCCAGATTAATCAGATACGAAGCGTGCGAGGCAACGACGGGCAGGGATACCCTAGTGTCGTGGGCGCCATGGACGGTGCAGGAACGACCGACGGGCAGACGACCTGCCTGTTGCCAAGCCACCTGGAACAAGGCGATCTCATCCTCTGTCAACGGTTGCGGATGCCACTGGCGCTGATTTCTGGTGAAGATTTGCAGAACCTCTCCGCCAACCTGCTGCAGCCGATTAAAGGCAAGGTGCAATCCTCCTGCCACCGATTCATGGGCCCCTAGAAATGACATTTATCAATTCCTGTGCTACGATTCATCTTCTTGTTTTCACTTCAAGCCGTCGTCATAGTTTGTACTTCGAAAACGCTCAATCTGCTGTTGATAATACTCCCGAGCCGCAGGATCTGCAAGGACTGCCTCCTCTTCGGCGGCCACCGCCTCAACAACAAGTCCATTGGCCCAGAAAGCCAGTCCCAACGTATCGTAAAAAGCCCCCACCGGTTTCAAACGCACGGCAGAACGGGCCAAGGTCAAGGCCCGCTGGGGATCACGCAGCTCCAGATCCTCACTGGTCAACAGCAACCAGGCGAGGTTATTCATGAGATCGGGGCTGACCGGTGTAAAGGCCATGGCCTGTTCATAGACATCAAGAGCCTTTCGCTCCATTTTTTTGTGCTGCATCAGGTCTCCCGCCATCTGCAGCCACAACGCCTTATCCGGTTCCTGCTGCACCTTTTTCCGCAGGACAGTCTCAAGATACTTTTCCTCATACTGACGGGCAAGCCCTTCCACCGGCAGATATTGCGCCCACCCGACAGCCGCTGCCAGCACCAGCAGATAGGCTAAGAGACTAAACAAAACCTTCCGCCCTTGTCGGCCTTGCTCCTGCGGATTCTGATCGCATTTTTCCAAATACGCCACCCGCTCACCAATACCAAAATGATGCCAGCTGGGCTCATCCCGACTGTTTCCACTCAACAGAGCGATCTTCTCCAGTGCCGAGATCAAGGCATGACTGCTGCCAATGGCTGCAAAAACATGTAGATCCGCCTGCCGTTCAAAATTTCTGATAAAATAACCAAAGAGATAGCGGAAATAAAGCAGCATGATCACCAGCAAAGGAATAGCGACACAGGCAATCAGCAGGGCCTCAGGCGACATCCCGCTCCAGCGTAACAGGGTGTAAAAGAAGTCCCGAGACAAGAGAAAGAACGTCAAGGGGTCGGTATACAGGCCAACCACAAGACTGAAACCGGCAATCAGCACCAGATAAAGCAGAAGGTGCTTTTTCCGGACATGACCAATTTCATGGGCCATGACCGCCTCTAGTTCCTTCAGGGTTAAGGCCTCAATAAGCCCCGGAGTGATCAGGACATAACGCAGACCCGGCATAACACCCATAACTCCGGCAGTCAGAGCCCGCCCTTCAAATAGCGGCCAGAGATAGAGCTCGGTGGAAAAATTCTGCCGGACACAAAAACTTATGAGCTGATCTCTGAGCGGACCTGCCGGCATCCTGGTGCAGCCCCAGAGACGACGTACCAGAGGTGGAAAGACAAGGAGAACAAAAAAGAGAAATAGAACATAAAACAGAAAATTCCCCCAAGCGGTAGGCAAGAAACCTTGCAAAGCGGGCCAGGGAAGAAGGGCCATCAGATCATAACAAAGAGAAAGCAGCACCCAAGGCAGGACTATGGGCAGGTTCACCTTGATATTCGAGACAATAAAGGTTCCTGCACTGTAAGTGCGTCCAAACACCCTCTGATAATTTGATCTGGCCACCTTCCACATGAGTGCAAGGTAAAGTAAAAATAGACACAGCCCCGCAACATTCACCAGAGAGGGCAAGACCTTCGCCCATGGCAGAACAGAAAGATAATATTTAAAGTCACAAACATAGGTTGCCAGACCAAAGAAAAGAATGGCAGCAATCGAGGCCTTTCGCTCCGCCTTGAAATACGCCGCAGAGCTACCTGCTTGCCTGTGAATTATACGAGCCAGCCGTTCATAAGTGATCAGACTCAGGACAAAAAAAACAATCCCTCCCCACCCTGGCAGCCAAGGCGTCTCGGGAGCCGTATTCATGCTGAAGAGAAAGATTGCAGTGAGGAAATAGAGAAGATTATTATACATGGCACATCTGACTCCAGGCGCCTATCATCCGAAAACCTTTTAAATTACTCACAATCATGCTCCCTCTTTTTGCATTTCGCCCTTGGAACAACCCCATTCAGAATCACTATACCTGTGCCAACAGACACTGGCAACCGCAGAACCTTCATCAAAAAGAAAAAGGGGTTGCCGTAAATCCTGACGGCAACCCCTTTTTCTTTTTCGTACCTTTACTTGCCAGACAAGCCGGAAAAATTTCCCCAGCCTCTTGCATCAATCGATCAGATCGCCGTCTCAACCAAGCAAGGCCTTTTTGACAGCCAAAGCAAGCTCCTGAAGGGTGTATGGTTTTTTCACAAACTGACTAGCGCCCAGTTCTAATGCCCGGCCGATCTCCAGAGAATTCGAAAATCCGCTGACCACAATTGCCCGCTGGTCAGGCCTGAAGGTAAGTATTCTTTCATAGAGCTCCCTGCCGTTTATCCCTAGACCCAGCATCATGTCGAACATGAGCAGATGGGCCTGATTCTGTTCCAGGTAGGGAACCGCCTCTTCAGCGCCTGCCACCGCCACTACCGAATAGCCAAGGACCTTGAGCATCTCGCTGGCCATAACCCGCAGGGCTCCCTCATCTTCAACAATCAGGATATGCTCGCCATTTCCTCGGATATCCTCCATTGTATCAAGAACATCATTTTTGCCAGCCTTGGCCATTGATTCACCCAAGAAAAAACCCCACACACAGAATCATCTGAGTTGCCCTCAGTATCTGATCCATCATTACAGGGAGAGAAGAGCAGTACTGAGATTAACGTTATCACCTTTTCTCAGACCCATCTTTTCCCGCAGATGGGTCCGATGATACTCGACAGTACAGAGTGCAATATTAAGCTGTCGAGCAACCTCCTTGTTGCTCATCCCCAACCGGACTAGATTCGCCACCTCACGTTCCCTGTTTGAGAGACTGGGAAACCTGTTCGCCAAGATTGTTTTAAAGGAGGAAAAGCCAAACTCGGAAATATCAACCATGACCCCAAGGATCCCCACCGGAGAGTTAGTAGCCTCGTCCGTAACAGCAGAAAGGTACATGACCACCTCCCGCAGCTTACTTTGTCGATCTATTACCATCTGCTCATAGCGGGCAACACCACCATCTATGACAAGAGTGAGCTCAGTTTCACGATTCCTGGCAATAATACACTGTTTGTTGCTATTACTTTCATCACAGATTTTACCAACAAGCGCATCCCGACCAAGACCAGTAAAATCTTCCAAGGCCTTATTAACCTGGGTTACGACACGTTCCCTGTTCTTGACAAAGACTGGGAACGGAAGGGCCTCTATCAGATTCTGTTCATCCATATTGTCCAGACCAAAAGATGAGGCCTGTTTACTCAGAAACATCAAGGTGTCCACATTGAAGGAAAGACGCTTCTTGATCTCAGTCAGCCGGGTATAGCGATGGCAGATGGCAATGATTTCACAGGGACGAAAAGGTTTTTTGATCAGGGAAAAGATCCCCTGATCAAAACATTCGTTTAAGACCAGATCATCTTCATATCCGGTGATCACAATGACCGGACAAGGCGAAAGGCCCCGTTGGTTCCATTCCTTCAAAAACCCGATCCCATCAAGGACCGGCATACACATATCAAGGAAAATAAGATCCGGATGGAAAGAGAGGGCCTTCGCCAGACCGTCCTGGCCATTAACAGCGAAAAAAAGATCATAATCCTCATCCTTGAGGATCTCAAACATAACGGAATTAATTATTGAATCATCATCGATGATGAGTATTTTGGGTTTATGCTTGTGCATCTACAATCCAAATACAAAAGGGAAATGGAGCTGAGCAACTAATTTTCTCTACCTTATTGTAACACATTACAACACTATATTTATATAAACTACAGGACCAAGTCTCTTGTCAACACGAGGTTAGTCATAGTTATTATTCCATAACTCAATGAATTTTGACAGAAGCAGGAAAACTGCTCCCAACATCCGATGAAACCGGCTAGATTTTGAACTACAAACCCGAACAATTTACCTGCTCCCTGCGAAAAAACTTTTTTTTGTTGACAATAGAGACGACATGCTCTTATATTGATAAATTTGTTGTCAGAAAGGGCGCATAGCTCAGCTGGCTAGAGCCACCGGCTCATAACCGGTCGGTCGTAGGTTCAAGTCCTACTGCGCCCACCATATTATTGCAGAATCTGAATCCAACCACCAGGTTCCTTGAATACATTATCTTTTATTATAAACAAAGAAGGGAAAGCAATATTCTCCCTACGCGATCTGGCCATCCAGGATATTCGTCCCTGGCTCAGACGAAATAAAATAAAAAGGTACACCCCTGCCGGGATGTACCTTTTTTTATTTCCAGTCGCCGGCTCCATACAGAGGCAGACAGCGTGAGCGTGCAACTCTACAATCTCATGGACGGCCTCGATCAAATTGCCCCCTTTTCTCTGGCCGAAAGCTGGGATAACGTGGGACTGCTTGTGGGCAATCCGGATGCACGCATCACCTCGATACTTCTTGGACTTGACCCAGGCCTCCGCCTCCTCGACGAAGCCATTGCCCGTGGGGCAAACACAATTATCACTCACCACCCCTGCATCTTCCATCCACTTGCCACGGTCATCACGCAGACTCCTGCCGGCGCCTTTCTTGAAAAGGCACTGTCTCACAAGATCAATATCATCGCCTGTCACACCAATCTTGACAATTGTGCAGATGGAGTCAGTGACGCCCTGGCCTGGGCCTTAGGTCTTACAGACCTGACCCCACTTCGCCCCGGAGCACTTGCAGAAACCGGCGCGGGCCGCATCGGTGTTTTTGCCCCCCCTCTGCCTGCCGCCGCATTTATGGACCAACTATTCCAGGCACTGCAGCTTGAGACCATCCAGATAGCCGGCAGACTTCCGGAAAGAATCAAAACAGTAGCCCTCTGCGGTGGAAGCGGCTCGGATTTGGCAGAGACAGCACGAGACAGAGGCGCAGACCTGTACATCTCAGCGGAAATCAAACACAGCACTGCTCGCTGGGCAGAGGAATGGGGATTTTGTATCATCGACGGCACACATTATGGCACAGAACAACCTGTCATCCCTTTCCTGCAGCGTAAAATTCAGGCATTAGCTGCAACAAATAACTGGCCACTGGAAGTATTCCTGACCCAGACAGAAAAACACCCTTTTATCTGCAACTACAGACATAATTCCATATAATCACATGAACCAGGAGAACCATCTTGAACGAAGTCATTGCCCAACTCATTTCACTGCAACAAATTGACCTGCAACTCGACACCATTGACAACGCCATAAAGCAGGAACAGGACAACGTCGACCAGCAAGGCACCATGCTCAGCCAGAGAGAGTCTGACATTGAAGATCTCCACGAGCAGATCAACGCCCTGGAGAATGAACGCCGCACCCTGGATCTGGAGATGAGTGAGGAGCTGGCTCATGTAAAATCGCGCCAGTCAAAAATGATGCAGGTCCAGACTGGCCGGGAACAGACCGCCATACTCAAGGAAATCGAAGATGGCAAACGGAACATCAAGGAAAAAGAGGACAAAATTGTCGCCATCATGGAAGAAGTGGAATCACTTACCGCCCAGATCACCAGACAGCAGGAGCTCTTGAAAGAGGAGACAAAAAGTCTGGCGGCAGAAACGTCCAAGGCAAAAGAGAGCATTAAGGGAATTAACAAAAATAAGCAAGAACAAGACAGTAAACGGAAACAACACGCCAAGGCAGTGGAAGAAAAACTCCTCAATAAGTACAATATCCTGCGGGAACGGCGCAATGGCCTGGCCGTGGTGAGTGTCATCCAAGGCGTCTGTCAGGGCTGCTTCATGAGTATTCCACCTCAGCAGTTTAACACACTGCTGCGAGGAGATCGGCACCTTGACTGCCCCATCTGTCAACGCATCATGTACTACCAGGCACCGGAAGATCAGGAATAAGTCCTGTCAACAGCTGAGAGAAGAGATACTTTCTCCTTTCAACTTTCGTGTTCCTGCGTTATCATATGGTTGAAGCGGGTGCATGGTCGCTCCGGCATGAACGCCGGGGAGGAAAGTCCGAACTCCGCAGGGCAGGATGGTTCGTAACGCGAACGCCGGGTGACCGGGGGAAAGTGCCACAGAAAATAAACCGCCCAGGAAGGTCTGGGTAAGGGTGAAACGGCGAGGTAAGAGCTCACCGCCTGAATGGTGACATTCAGGGCACGGCAAACCCCATTCGGAGCAAGACCAAATAGGGAGACGTTTAAGGGCTGCCCGCTCATTGTCTCCGGGTAGGTTGCAAGAGGTGTCGGGCAACCGGCATCCATAGTGAAATGATCATGGCTCCATTTATGGGGAACAGAATTCGGCTTATAACCCGCTTCGTTTTTTTTAACTACTCAGTTGGAAGTCTATCGGTGCTCAAGTGGACAGAGGGAATAAACATGCAAGCTCATTCTTTCTTGCACAACCCTGCCAGACTACAACCTGAACAAGCTCTGTAACTCCTCTCTTTTTCCCCACTTCTATGCCATCTGTTGCCGTCATTATCCCTGCCGCCGGAAACGGAACCAGGATGGGCCTGGGACACCCGAAACAATACCACCACCTTGCCGGTGTCCCAATCCTGATCCATACCATCCGCGCCTTTATCAGCGTCCCCTCGGTTACCCGCATTATCGTTGTTGTCCCCAAAGACTTTATTTCTGAAACCCGCCAGCTTCTTACAGAATACAAGTTAAGCAGTGATGCTGTCACCGTCACTGTTGGGGGCCGAAGACGACAGGATTCCGTTCTGGCCGGCATGGAATGTCTGACGGACGCAACCGAGATCGTCCTGGTCCATGATGGCGCACGGCCACTAGTCACGGCCGACCTTATCCAGCGCTGCCTCGAGGCAGCATGGCAGCATGGCGCGGCCATTGCCGCCATACCGGTCAAAGATACCTTGAAACGGGCTCGTCCCGACCATACCATCGCCTGCACCGTAGACCGGCAGGAGCTATGGCAGGCCCAGACGCCGCAGGCCGTCAAATTTTCTCTGCTCAAAGATGCCTATGCCAGACTTGGCGACAGGGACGTAACCGACGAGGCTGCCCTGCTGGAGCAGGCTGGAATGGCAGTCATCCTGATAGAGGGCTCTGAAACCAACATCAAAATCACTCGACCTGACGACCTGATCCTGGCGGAAAAAATCATGCACACACCTTCCACCCCCACCATGCGTATCGGCCACGGCTATGACGCCCACCGTCTTGTTACCGACCGAAACCTTGTTCTGGCCGGCATTACCGTCCCTCACAAGCTGGGACTTGCCGGCCATTCCGATGCCGATGTCGTCACTCATGCCCTGTGCGATGCCGTACTGGGGGCCCTTGGCGCTGGTGATATCGGCCGCCATTTCCCGGACTCGGATCAGCAATTCAAGGATATCTACTCCATCACCCTGCTGGAACAGGTCGTGGAACTGGCCTTCCAAAAAGGGTTTACCGTCTCCAATGCCGATATCACCATCATCTGCCAGGCCCCGAAACTGGCCCCTCATATTGAGGCCATGCGCACAACTCTGGCCCAGGCCTGCCAGGTAAGCAGAGAACAGATCAACCTGAAGGCCACCACCACCGAAAAAATGGGCTTTACCGGCCGCGAAGAAGGAATCAGCTGCCATGCTGTGGTTCTGCTGACCACCAGACAAAAGAGACAAGAAGAGCAATGAAGATCCTTATCAATCAAGAACGATTGGCACACACCTTTGTGCAACTCTGCGAAACCGACAGTCCCTCCCGTAAAGAAAAAGGGGTCTCCGACTACCTCACCAGGACATTTCAAGACTTGGGAGCCACAAGCATCGTGGAGGACAATTCTGCGCAACAGACGGGATCTGACTGCGGCAATCTTATCATCTCCTTTCCCGGGAACAGGTCGGACCAGGAAACGATCTTTTTCGCCTGTCACATGGACACCGTGGAGCCGGGCTGCGGGGTAGAGGTGGTGCAAACCGGGGATATCTTCACCAGCCGCGGCGATACCGTGCTCGGCAGTGACGACAAGTCAGGGATTGCCGCCCTCATTGAGCTGATTCGGATACTGCAGGAAAACAGAATTGCTCATGGCCCACTGGAACTCCTCTTCACCACCTGCGAAGAAATAGGGTTGCTCGGGGCCAAGGCCTTGGACTGTACTAGGCTGAAAGCCGGATACGGATACGCCCTGGACTCAACCGGTATTGACCGGATCATCACCGGAGCACCTGCCGCCAATAAACTGAGAATCGAGGTCCACGGTATTGCCGCCCATGCCGGACTCCATCCAGAACAGGGAATCAGCGCCCTGTGCCTGACCGCCAACGCCATTACCAAGCTGCGCCTGGGACGCCTTGACGAGGAGTCAACGGCCAACTTCGGACTTATTCACGGCGGCGTGGCCACCAACATCATCCCGGATCATATCACCATTGAAGGTGAGGTAAGAAGCCATTCCCTGCAGAAACTGGCCGCTCACACCGCAGAGATCCAGAGGACCTTTCAGCAGGTAATTGAATGCTGGCCGTTCCCGCCATCCCTGGCTCCCACGGCATTAGAACATCCATGTCCGTCGCCGTTCCCGCCATCCCTGGCTCCCACGGCATTAGAACATCCATGTCCGTCGCCGTTCCCGCCAGTCGCTCTTCAACCATCCATGGAGCGAGCGACACTGGGGCATCCATGCTCTGCGTCCCAGGCTCCCACACCACTTGAACCTCTCTGTCCATCGCCGCTCCCACCAAGCCCGCGAAACGAAAACGAAACGCAAGCACTGGATTTTTCACCATCGGTTACAATCAACGTCCAACTGGAATACCCGGCCATGCGCCTTGAATTGAGTGACCCAGTGCTGGCACGAGTCAAAGAGGCCGGAATTAATCTGGGCCGCACACTGGAATTTCAGGTTGCCGGGGGCGGCAGCGACGCCAATATCTTCAACAGCTTCGGCCTGCCCACCGCAATCATCGCTACCGGTATGGACAAGGTTCATACCACCGACGAATGCCTTGACCTGAAAGACCTGATCCGCCTTACAGAGCTGCTCTTTGCCATTGTGGTTGCCTGAGCTTCAATTAGAGCCCATCTCTTCTGAAAAAATTGAAAATCTACCATTCCTTTACCCTCAATGTGTTTTCAGTGCATGAAAAGTGCCCTGTTAAAACAGAGCTCACCAAGAATATCTTGCACCGGAATAATATTCTCAGAAAATAAGAAAAAATACCAAATAACTACTCGCTGGTAAGGTAATAATTCCCATCCTCCAGATAAAGGCGGATAGGCGGCCAAGCCCTCTTCTCTCTGGCCACATTCAGGGTAATGTCCAGTTTCTCATTCTGGATCACTGCAAATCCCATGGCCTCATTACGGAGATAGACCGTACACCCCTCTGCCCGCGTCTATTCACGGGCCATAGTGGCGATCATACTCAGAAGGGTGTGGATATTCTTTTCCCCAGACAGGGCCAGCCCCACCCGTCATAACTCCAGGAGACCCACCTCCGACGAAATCGGATTTTCCATATTATTCTCCGCGGTGCACATAAAAGCAGTCCCCAACCTTATCAAAAAACTCATACTACTTCGACTCAAAGAAACTTCTAAAACACAACATTTCTCAGGCACTTTCACACAAGCTCCATCTGTCCTGGAGCACCTGTGACAATTTCACCTATCTCGGCACAGGCAAGTGGATATCCCTGCGCCCGCATCTCAAGCAGGATGGCGGCGGCGGCACTTGGGCTGGCCGCAATCAGCAAGCCGCCTGAGGTCTGCGGATCAGCCAGAATTATCTCCAGAGAATCCTGTTCAGACCGCCTGCCCATGAGCGCCCCGGCATAATGTTTCCTATTCACATGCGCGCCTTCGGGTATAATCCCCATTTCAACAAAGTCCCTGACCCCGTCAAGTACCGGAATCCGTTCGCCAAAGATCCTGGCGGCAACCCCTGAGGCCAGCAGCATCTCGGAGAGATGTCCCAGCAAGCCAAAACCTGTAATATCTGTACAGGCATGCACCTCCTCACCACGGCCCCGTACCTCCTGCATGATCTCTGATGCCAGCCGATTCAGGGTCACCATCACCTCGACAATACGGGCCTCCACCTCTGGACCAGCAAGATTGCCCTTGATGGCCGTTGACAGGATTCCAAGCCCCAGAGGTTTGGTCAGGATCAAGCGATCTCCCGGACGGGCTCCAGCATTGAGCAGGACCTGATCAGGGTGAACCACACCCGTGACCGAAAGACCATACTTTAATTCACTATCCTCAATAGAATGGCCACCTACCAGCAGGGCACCAGCCTCCTGCACCTTGTTTAAGCCCCCGCGGATCACCTCCCGGAACACCGAGATATCCATGGTCTTCACCGGGCAGGCCAGGATATTCATGGCCAGAAGCGGCCTGCCACCCATGGCATAGACGTCACTCAAGGCATTGGCCGCTGCGATCTGACCAAAGCTGAAGGGATCGTCGACAATGGGGGTAAAAAAATCCAACGTCTGGATCAAGGCCGTCTCATCATTCAACCGATAGACCCCGGCATCATCGCAGGTTTCTGCGCCCACAATCAGATTCGGGTCCTTGGGCAGGGTAATCCCGCAAAGTATCTGACCCAGATCCCCTGGGCCTAATTTAGCCGCTCAACCAGCAGCTTTTACAGTACTTGTCAGTTTTATCATTTTCCGTCACCTCCCATTCTTCAACACGGTCTTTCGAGAACAGTTCAACAGAAAAAAGGAGCACACCATTCTTTCTTATTGAATTTCTGCAGAACTTCATTATAAATGATTAGTATCAGATTTGATTGAAAGGCACAAAGGTAATTTCCTCTTTGTGCCTTTCCCCATTTTGACACCTGAAAGGCAGATGGCACAGCTTCTGAGACCGTTTTGCTATCAAAATGATGCCCTTATTTTATTCTAAAGGCCCTACGAGAAAATGACTATGAGAAACAACAATGGTAACAGCGCCATCCTTGACGCGCACAACACTGAACCATCCCTGGCCTGCGGACGCTCTTTATCCATCCCTGGAGCGAGCGACACTAGACCATCCTTGGCCTGCGGAAAACAACCAGAATCAGGGCGACCAAGACATGAATGCGGCGTCTGTGGTATATTTGGCCATGAAGATGCGGCAAAACTTACCTATTTCGGACTCTATGCCCTCCAGCACCGGGGTCAGGAAAGCGCTGGAATTGTCACCTCAGATGGCAAAAAAGTCTCTATTCATAAGGCCATGGGCCTGGTTCCAGAAATTTTTACCGAATCCATCCTTCAGGGTTTGCCAGGACACATGGCAGTTGGTCATGTCCGCTACTCCACCACCGGTTCCTCCCATATCACCAATACCCAGCCCCTGATGGTGACCCACAAGGGTACCACCCTGGCTGTTGCTCACAATGGCAATCTGGTCAACGCCATTGAGTTACGGCATGATCTTGAAGAAAATGGCTCCATCTTCCAGACCGGTATGGACAGTGAGGTCGTGCTCCACCTCATGGCGCGCACCACCCATCTTGGTCTGGACCGCGCCCTCAGCGAATCTTTTTCCTGCCTCAAAGGCGCCTACTCCATCTTGCTGATGACCGAGGACACTCTGGTGGCCGTACGTGATCCCAGAGGTTTCAGGCCACTCTGTCTGGGAAAGCTCAATAATGGCGGCTGGGTTGTCGCCTCAGAGACATGCGCACTTGACCTGATTGAGGCCAAGTATGTGCGGGAAATAGAGCCGGGCGAGATGCTCATCATCAACAAGGACGAGATGCGCTCTATCTTTCCCTGGCCAAAACAAAAAACCAGCTTCTGTATCTTTGAGCAGGTCTATTTTGCGAGGCCCGACTCGGATATATTTGGAATCAATGTTTATGAAGCCAGAAAACGGATGGGTGAGATCCTAGCCAGAGAATTCCCCATCGACGCTGATTTTGTCATGCCCTTCCCCGACTCCGGGAATTATGCGGCCCTTGGCTATTCACAGGCATCAGGCCTACCCTTGGAAATGGGTATGATCCGCAACCATTATGTGGGCAGGACTTTTATCCATCCCACCCAATCGATGCGTGACTTCAACGTCAGAGTCAAGTTGAATCCGGTCCGCTCGCTCCTGAAAGATAAACGCATTGTCATCGTCGAAGACTCAATTATCAGAGGAACTACCGGCAAAAGTCGGGTCCGTTCACTCCGTGACGCAGGGGCCAAAGAAGTCCATATGCTGGTCAGTTGCCCGCCAACCCGGAATGCCTGCTATTATGGTATTGATTTTCCCTCTTCCACAGAGCTGATCGCCGCCAAGCGTACCGTGGAAGATATTGCCGATTATTTAGGGCTGGACTCGCTTCATTATCTCAGCTTGGAAGGATTGGTTGAGGCTGCCGGCCTGGGAAAGGAAAATTACTGCCTGGCCTGTTTCGATGGCAAATATCCGGTGGCGCCCGACCTTCATTTTCACAAAGGAGCTCTAGATACGTAAGGGCCGTCAAGGACGGATGCTGCTGTTTTAAAAGCTGGCCTGTACAGCGCTTTACGAAGAACCCTTTCTTTTATAGCAAGAATTTAAGACTAAAACTCAACTCACATCATCGCCTTGAAACAAACAATTTCCATAGACGCCTACGAATGCAATGGCTGTGGTTCATGCGTTGAGATCTGCCCTGAAATATTCCGAATGGATGAAACTGGAGAGAAGGGAGAGGTCATAAATCCCGATGTCGAGATCACACCCCTGATAAAAGAAGCGGCCGCCTATTGTCCGGCAAAATGTATCTCTTTTACCAAAAATCTGCGATGACTATTGAGCATGGGCTGAACCAGCAGCAATTAACAAAAATATTTGAATCGGGAACAACCTGCGATCCTTTAGACGAAATCCTTTCCCTGGTTGCCATGACCCAACCAGCCTTCAATCCTTCCCTGCTCAACAAACTGAGTCACGATGTGACAAGGCTTTTTTGCGGAAACTATCCAGGATTTCGTGCCAG
Organism: Desulfocapsa sp.; assembly: GCA_013792135.1. GTDB lineage: Bacteria > Desulfobacterota > Desulfobulbia > Desulfobulbales > Desulfocapsaceae > UBA2270. The sequence continues at coordinate 17,009 of VMSP01000147.1, forward strand.
TACGACCCCGTACCATAACCTCAAACATACCACCAGCGTGGCCCTGGCCACAGCCAGACTGCTGCATGGCCTGACCTGCACTGGCCAAGATATTCCCATCCAGGTCATGGAACAGGCTTTATATAGCGCATATTTTCATGACACTGGGCTACTCATGGAGACTTCAGACAGGGGGACATCGGGTGCAATTTATACTCAAAATCATGAAGAGCGTTCCATAACTTTCATGACCCAATATCTTGCCGAAAACAATCTTTCAAATATCCTCTCCCTGGAATGCTCTGCCGTCATCGAATGTACAAATCTTACCCTTAACCCAAAAGATATTACCTTCCCATCACCGGCATCAAAACTGGCAGGATACATCTTAGGCTCAGCAGATATTCTCGCCCAGATGGCCGACAGATACTACCTTGAACGCTTACCTTTTTTATTCCAGGAGCTCAAAGAAGGTGGACTAAAAGACCATGATTCTGCCATTGCTCTCATTAAAGACACCACCTTTTTTTATCACAACATCATTACCGAAAGATTGGAAAAGTCATTCGCCAACACAGCAGAGGCGATGCAGGCACATTTTCACCAGCGATGGCAGATTAACGACAATCTCTACTACACCAATATCGCGAAGAATATCGACTATCTCAAAAAAATTCTTTCACTATGCGAAGATAAACTGGAATGCCTTGGCACCTTTCTGAAAAGAATCCCACCGGTCTGACTACAAACCTTCGTTGAAGAAATACAGACAATTGGACTGTCTCTATTTCTTCCGTGGGTCTGCACCCGTCTCAAACATCTCAAAGAGATCATAAAAAAGCCTGGCAACAGCGCTGAAATGGGTTGCTGAACCTGAACCAGCATATGCCTTGGTTAACTCCATGGCCCTGGCAAAGCTCTCCTGACTCTCAGAACTCTGTGGATTCCTGACCACCTGGACAAGCGCTTCTCCCACATCTTTTTCTTGCATCATTCCCCCGTTTCTCTCTTGCCTGCGATTTAAAATCTAAACAACCTCAATATAGAACGGAACACATGTTGTGCTCTCTGCTCAAAAAAAAAGCCGAATCCTTTATTACAAGAATTCGGCTGTACTTCCTGGTGCCGGAAGGTCGGAGATGGTACGGGAATCGAACCAACTCACAACATCTTGTTATTATTGAACATTGCCACATTCCTATTTTTCGAGTGTGCAGGAAATTGTGTAACAAGTGTGTAAGCACATAATAGACGATACACAATCGGAAGTACAGTGTAACGACGAAGGATCGGCGTTTTTTGCTGTCCGAGTGCATCCTTATAGGTTATACGCTACTAAGTGCTTTCTTAATTTCTTGTGTAAATTTTTTATAGCTATCACAAGCGTCGCGAAATTTTGCTGCAACATTTTTCACTTTATAAGCTTTTTCTGGTTTAACCCAGATTCTAGCGATATCTTGCGGATATATTTCTACCTGCCCGCTAGAGCCATTAATGTACCTTATAATTTGCTTTTTACCGTAATCGGACATTAAGTATGCTCCAATGTACCAAGCCCAATCCGTATCAGAAAACCGAAGGATGGTAATGTTTGTTGATATTGGAGTCCAGTCCGGCCTTGGCCTGCTCTTGCCAAGCTCTATTCAAATTTACAGAAATAACGATACCCTGATGTCCAGTTTGTATCTTCCATAATGTCGGGAAAGGATAACTGGCACCGTTTATGTTTTTCTGCTCTTTGCCATCTCTTTTTTTTGCGACTCAGAGCTCAACTTATTGTTCAAATCTTCGGGGTCACCTTTCCCCAAGTAAAAAAATCGTCATGAGTTTCCTACAAGGTCAGCGCACCAACCATATGAAACGAATAGAAACACAAACGTTTCACATACTGTTTCAATACCATTTCACCGTTAAATCAAATATTTGAAATACTTACGTTTCGTTTTGTTTCAATGCGCCCGATAAGAATAACAGGTATTGAATCATCCATCCTAGCAATAACCGTCTGATTTTTTGATAAAAAAATATAATTATTGACTTGGCACGCTAACTGCACATAAAATACAAAATTGTTCGCAAAAGCGGGCATTCAATCTTTTCATGATTCCGGAGGAAAAATATGCCATCAATCGCCATTTTGTCCAGCTCGTTTACAAACAGCAGTGAGATTGTTGACGAATTGTCTGTATTGTCAGGCTGTCAAGTGATTACTGATCAGGACGTTATCCTGAAAGCTGCAGACAAACAGGGTGTGAATGCCCAAAAATTGGAACGAGCACTCTCTGGCAAGAAATCAGTTTTTAATGAATTCACCCTGGAACAGGAACGTTGTCTCAGTATGCTGAAGGCCACGATCGCCGATATACTAAAAGAAAATGATCGCAAGCTTTTTGTTGGTCTTATTACCCATCTGATTCCTTCAGAAATTACTCATGTGGTCAAGGTGTTACTTTTTGACAGCAAGGCCAACCGCATTGAGAACGGAGTAGCCTCCGGGCTCTCTAAAACTGATGTCCATAAAGAGATCAAGAAAAGTGATGTTGCCGCCTTTGGCCTGACAGACTTTCTCTTCAAGAAAGAGGCCTGGGACGCAAGTCTCTACGATGTTGTCATCCCGGTGGCGACAATGACACCTAAGGAAGCGGTACAGCTGATTTTGACCTGCAGGCAAAAAGAAACTGTTAAAAAAACAGAGTCATCACTGCAGGCTACCGAGGATATGGCCTTGATTGCTCAAGTCGAACTGGCTCTCCTTGCTAAAGGACACAATATTGAAGTGTATGCCCAAAACGGCAATGTCATTCTTACCGTGAACAAAAGCGTCCTCCTGTTTGATAAACTTGTCAGTGAATTGAGCTCGATTGTCAGTGAAGTAGAAAGTGTCAAAGGTGTAGAGGTTGTCAAAGGAAAGGATTACAAAACTTCCATCTATCGTAAGCAAAAATTTGAGCTTCCCTCAAAGGTTCTTCTTGTTGATGATGAAAAGGAGTTGGCGCAGACTATTTCCGAGAGATTGATTAACCGGGATGTAGGTACCTATGCGGTCCATGATGGCCAGCAGGCCCTCAATCTGATTGCCAGTGATGACAGCAGACCGGATGTAATGGTCCTTGACCTGAGAATGCCCGGAATGGATGGCATCGAGGTACTTCGTAAAACCAAGGAAATTAAATCCAATATAGAAATTATCATCCTTACCGGTCATGGTACGCAGAAGGATCGAGAGATTTGTATGGAGCTCGGCGCCTTTGCCTATCTGCAGAAGCCTGTTGATATCGAGGAGCTGTCTGCTACCATCTATGAGGCACATAAGAAGGCAGCATCAAATCAGCATTAAGAGCTCAGGAAAAACAAAGCAGCGTTGGTTGAGCCTCTTACAAAAAGTTCAAAAGTCCTCTCCCCTCTTGTGGGGGAGGGTTAGGGGGGAGATAAAGATGCGATAAAGTCAGCACATTGCGCTTTATCCTCCTCCTGACCCATCCCCCCATTGGGCGGGGGATTGTATGTGTAAAAAATTTGGAGTCTCGCAACCTCGCTTACCTGCAAGAGGTTCGGTTGTCGTAACATAAAAAAAGGAGAAGAAAATGAGTGAAGCAATGGATGCTAAGATCCTCTTGGTGGACGACGAAGAGGAGTTCTGTGATCTCCTTTCTGAACGTCTGGAGCACAGAGGAATGAAGGTGAATTCGGTCAATAGTGGCGAGGAGGCAGTCTCCAAGGTTGAAAATGAGAGCTTTGATGCGATCATTGTTGATCTGTCCATGCCCGGCATTGACGGCCTTGAGACCTTGCGCCAGATTAAAGAAAAAAGGCCTGATCTTGAGATTATCATGCTCACCGGTCATGCCACTGTCCAGAACAGCATTGAGGCGATGAAGCTTGGCGCCGAGGATCTTCTTGAAAAGCCAGTGGACCTTCAAGCTCTGATGGAGAAGATCAAAGACGCCAAACACAAAAGAATGGTAGTTTTAGAGAAAAAAACCAGCGATGAGCTCAATGAAATCATGAAACACAAGGCCTGGTAAACATGCCTGATTCCTAACGCCGACCGGCGTTTATACGCGTAACTCCCCGCCTGAACACTTTTTAGATTTGGCCATGAACAAGTGGTACAGGTGTGGTGCGCTCAGAATTGATTATTAACAATAGTAGCTGCCGTGAATACCTCTGAAGCAATCAGTCAGAGATAATATAAATTAAATACAAGGAGGCTCGTTGTGGCTGAAAATTTCCCTCTAGTAAGAGACGTTACCATTCTCCTGGATCGTTACCCCCACCTGAATGAGCATCAGACTCTCCAGGATGCGATAACGGAAATTCACTCTTTTGCCGTTGGTGAAAAAGAACGTATCCGTTATTCCAGTCTTCTCATTGTGAACGACAGCAATCAGCTGGTGGGCAAAGTGACTCTCAATGATCTTTTGCATGGCCTGGTGCCTCGTCTTGTCGAGGCCACAAAGGTAGAAAAATTTGAAGGTAAGGGCTCTGAATTTTCAAATCTGGCAATCCTCATGGAGGATTCATTTTTCAGCAATTGCAAACAGCAGAGCCAGAAGAAAATCAGCGAGTTCATGAGCAAAATACCGCTTATGATCACAGCGGATTCCCCGCTCTTAGAAGCTTTAGTGATGATGCTCAACACTGAAAATACAATCCTGCCGGTGGTTGATGAAGATAAGATCATCGGCGTTGTTTGCATGGAAGAGCTTTTTACGGCAATCACCAGCCAATGTGCATTGTAACAAAAAAAAGAGTGGTCTACGCCAGGGTTGACACCTGACCAGACACCAGAGAGTCATTACTTATTTTTAGAAAGAAGGGTGCGACAATGACAAACACGAGATCAGAAACCATGAATTTACCAAGCAAGGAGGAGCCATTCAACTGGAAGCGGCTCTTCTTCCTCTCACTGGGCGTGGCACTGTTCGCCATCGTCTATTACTCACCCCTCTGGCCGGATGCCGTTGATCCGCAGGGAAAAAATTTCTTACTGACCAAAGAAGGTAAGGGCGCCATAGCTGTTTTTTTGCTGGCAGCAACCTGGTGGATTTTTGAGGTTCTGCCCATCGGTGTTACCAGTCTGGCCATCGGTATCCTACAGGCCCTGTTTTTTATCCGGCCGGCCAAGGTGGCCTTCAAGGACTTTATGGACCCCTCCGTTCTCTTTATCGTTGGGTCCATCGTCATCGGCATGGTCTTCACCAAGACAGGGTTGACCAAGCGCGTCGCCTACAAGATGCTCTCCATTGTTGGAGAAAAAACGAGCCGGATCTATCTGGGTTGCTTTGTTCTTACCGCGGCACTCACCCACATCATGGCCCACACTGCGGTTGCGGCCACCATGTTCCCGCTGCTCATGGCAATTTATGCCCTCTACACCGACGAGACGACCCCGACTAAATTCGGCAAGGGTCTTTTTATCGGCATGGCCTATGTAGCCGGTGCCGGCAGTATCGTCACCCTGCTTGGTGCAGCCCGCGGCGCCGTAGCCCTGGGTTTTTACAAGGACATGACCGGCATCGATATCAGTTTTTTCCAACTGACTTACTATATGGCCCCGATCGGCTGGGGTATGACCTTCCTGCTCTGGCTCTTCTTCATGTTTGTCTGCAAACCGGAAAAAGAGTCCATTCCAGGACTCAAGGCAAAGGCCTCAAGGATGTACAAGGAACTGGGCGCCTGGAGCTCCAAAGAGATCATGGCCTCAGTGATCGTTGGCAGCACCATCCTGATTATTGCCCTCAAATCCTTTGTTCCCGCCCTGGCCTCGCTTGATAAGACCGGTATCCTTCTTGTCTCCACCGTTCTCTTTTTCATTGTCAACATTCTTGACGTCAACGACCTGGAGGAGATTCCCTGGAACATCGTGCTGCTCTTTGCCGGTGCCATGTCCATCGGCTTTTGCCTGTGGGAGACCGGCGCGGCCAAATGGATGGCAGTCAACTGGCTCACCCTGTTCCAGAGCGCCCCGGCCATTGTCTTTATTCTTGGCATGGCCTTCTTTGTCCTGATCATGACCAACTTCATCATGAACGTGGCCGCCATTGCCATCTCCATGCCGGTGGCCCTGGTCATTGCTCCCTATCTCGGCGTTGCCGGCGAGGTCATCCTTTTCACCGCCCTCGTTACCGCCGGCATGCCCTTCCTGCTGCTGGTCGGCGCGGCGCCCAATGCCATCGCTTACAACTCCAAACAGTTTACCACCGGTGAATTCTTCCTCTACGGTATTCCTGCCAGTGCTATACTTATGGGAGTACTCTTTCTCGCCATCCAGTTTATCTGGCCGCTGATGGGTATGTCCATCTATCTGCCTAAAGTATTATAAACCGCTTATATAAAAGTAGTTCATTGATAGAGCAAGAAGCAGTAATGTTCGGTTAATTGTCTGCGTTTAGCTTCCCTTCCTCCATCAGGGAGGAAGGGACATAGCTATTCCATCTGATTGTAGCCTGCAACAGGCATGAGAGAAGAGGAGAATACCACGGTGAATACAGTACTGTGCATCTTAACATTTGCGGCGGGGCTGCTTCTGGGGATACCGGAAGCAGTGCTTGCATCCGCAGGGGGCCAAACCCTCGACCTGACCGCCCACTGGGTGGGCTATGCGGCCTTGGTCATTTTTGTCGTGGCTTATCTGTTTGTTATGGCAGAAGAACACACCCATCTGCGCAAATCAAAACCGGTGCTGCTGGCCGCCGGTCTTATCTGGGGACTGATTGCCTGGGTCTATGCCAGTCACGGTCTGAATCATGCCGCAGAGATTGCTGTCCGCCATAACCTTTTGGAATACGGTGAGCTTTTTCTCTTTCTGCTCGTGGCCATGACCTATATCAATGCCATGGAAGAAAGACAGGTATTCGAGGCCCTGCGTGCCCGCCTGGTCTCTGCCGGTTTTTCCTATCGTAAACTATTCTGGATTACCGGCTTACTGGCCTTTTTTATCTCCCCGGTCGCCGATAACCTCACCACTGCCCTGCTTATGTGTGCTGTGGTCATGGCCATTGGCAAGGATAATGCCAAATTTGTCATGCTCTCTTGTATCAATATCGTAGTAGGCGCCAATGCCGGCGGTGCATTCAGTCCCTTTGGCGACATCACCACCCTCATGGTCTGGCAGAAGGGAATCGTACCATTCTGGACTTTTTTTGCCCTTTTCATCCCTGCGGTGGTGAACTGGTTTGTCCCGGCCCTGATCATGAGTTTTGCCGTTCCTAACATCCAGCCGACCGCCTGCACGCTGGATATCAAGATGAAACGGGGCGGATTTGTAATTATAGGACTCTTTTTGTTGACCATCTGCACCGCAGTCTCTTTTCACAATTTTTTACACATGCCACCGGTTATTGGTATGATGACCGGTCTCTCTTTTCTGAAAATTTTTGGTTACTACCTGAAGAAGACCCATAAAAATGGTCATAACTCTTCTGGATATGATCCGAATAAGGCAGAAGAGGAACTGGGTGATACCGTGGCCTTTGATGTCTTCAAGAATATTGCCCGGGCCGAATGGGATACCCTTATGTTTTTTTACGGTGTCATCCTCTGCGTGGGCGGCCTTGGTTTTATCGGCTACCTGGCCATGGCCTCCCAGACCATGTACACCGGTTGGGGCGCCACACCCGCCAATATCATGGTGGGTGTGCTCTCGGCAATCGTTGATAATATTCCGGTGATGTTTGCGGTATTGACCATGAAACCGGAGATGTCCCAGGGGCAATGGCTGCTGGTGACCATGACTGCGGGGGTTGGCGGCAGTATGCTTTCTATCGGTTCTGCGGCAGGCGTTGCCCTCATGGGTCAGGCCCGGGGCATGTACACCTTTTTTGGCCATCTCAAATGGACGCCGGTTATTGCCCTTGGCTACGCGGCCAGTATCTATGTCCATTTTCTGATTAACGGCAGATATTTTGTTCAGTAAGCTGTTGTCAAAGAATCAATTGTAACATACAGTACAGTGACAGCATAAGGGGCCTTAAGAAATAAATTAAAATGTAATGGTTATTTCTTAACGGCCCCTAAGCAGTATCAGAAGGAGATTTTTCAGATACTAAAAGGAGCCCCGGAAGTAATGGTCGAGGAGACGTGGCAAAGGACAAACAATGTTCTTTGTGTCTCTGCGGCTCTGCGCGAGGCCAAAGGTTTACTGCGTCATTGAGACCATGCCTATATCATCCACCATCTTAGTTGAATCCGTATCCATCGCAGAGATATTGAATGGCGTGCCCCTTGGCATTGTGCTCCTCGACCGTTCATTATGTGTGCTCCGGATGAACCGCTTTTTTGAAGCCCTTACCGGTTATTCTGAAGAAGATGCTCTTGGTGTCCCTGGCAATTTTATCATCCGCAGTGACCTGCACACCAGAGGCCAGCCTTTTCGACAGATATTGGTGAGTGGTGAGAGCCTTATTCAGGAAGGCACCATTCTCAACTGTCACCGGAAAAAGCTTCCCATTCTGTTCACCATCTCTCCTCTCCATGACAGTGAGGAGCAAATAGCCGGGCTTATTGTTGTCCTTGAAGATCTGTCTTCAGTTCGGCATGCTGAGCGAAATGCCGGCGGAGTTGATTGCATGGCTAAGCTCCTCGGGCATAGTCCTAAAATGCAGGAAGTCTTTGAACTCTTACCTGTCCTGGCGCGAACCGACGCCTCACTTCTTATTACCGGCGAAACAGGCACAGGAAAAGACAAGATTGCTGAAGTGATTCATAAGACCTCGAAAAGAGCACGTCAGCCTTTTATTAAGATCAACTGTGGAGCTTTACCGGAATCCCTGCTCGAATCCGAGCTCTTCGGCCACGTCCGTGGTGCATTTACCGGCGCTATCATGGATAAACCCGGTATGTTCCGTCTTGCTCAGGATGGAACCATCTTTCTCACTGAAATAGGAGATTTGCCTTTATCCCTCCAGGTAAAACTTCTCACTGTGCTTGATGACATGGAATTCTATCCGGTAGGGGGGTGTACGAAGGTAAAAGTGAACGTCAGGGTGATTGCCGCCACCCATCGGTCGCTACGCGAGCAAGTAAGGGATGGGTTGTTTCGAGAGGATCTTTTTTACCGTCTCAATGTATTACAGATTCATCTTCCCCCTTTGCGGGAAAGAGAAGGCGATATTCGCCTCCTCCTTGACTATTTCTTCCGGGATTTTGTCTCCCAACTCGGGAGCCATATTAAAGGGTTTTCAAATGCCTCTCTTGAAGTGCTTCTTGCCTATGGCTTTTCGGGTAATGTCCGCGAACTCAGTAATATTGTCGAATATGCGGTCAATATCTGTCCCGGGGAACAGATAACACCTGAGTATTTACCCAAATATCTTTTCGCTCCGGAAAACCACCAGAAAAGTGTTGTTCCGGGCCAACCGGCCTCTGTCTCGTCCAGAGAAGAACGACGACATCAGACTGCTAATAAAACAGAAACACATTCTTCGGAAAACTGGAATGAGACGGAAAGGGAAATGATCCTGGGTGCCATGAAAAAAACCGGCGGCAACCGCACGAAGGCTGCCGAACTTCTGGGCTTGGGTCGAACAACCCTTTGGCGTAAACTTAAGGCACTATAAGGAAATTTGATTTTTTTATTCTGTTGATATGAAAATACTGATCACCATATCCGGCGATAATGTCGCCCCTCGATTTGACATGGTCTCCGAGCTCTTAATCGCAAGTTACAATCCCAAGGGGCTCACGGGAAAACCTCGTACCATACTCATGGCAGGGCCCTCTCCTGAAGATCTCTGCAGCCTTATTCTCAAAGAGGATATAAACATAGTCATTTGCGGGGGGATTGAAGAACGCCACTATAAATATCTTGCCTGGAAAAAAGTAGAGGTCTTTGACTCTGTTATTGGCCCATTTAATGAAGTCCTTGATCTGGCAATGAAGAATAAACTGCGGTCCGGTACGATTTTACTCTCGGCAAGAAATGTGAGGGACACCTGATGAATATCATCCAACGACTCAAGACCCAGGTTCTGCCGGTGGACCCGGAACGTGTCACCGATGAACTTTTTCGTAAAAAACGCTATAAACGTTTTCGCTTATCTCTTTTCTTGGCCATGAATCTCATCGGTTTGATCCCCATGCTGCTCATAGCCGGCCTTGGTTATTTTCAGTATCGAGATCTGTTGCAGAGAAATGAGCTTGATCAGCTACAATGGAACATGGAGGGAGCCCAGAAGACACTTGAGTCTTTTGTCCACGAACTGCAAGCCGTGGTCAATTTTGTCGCCCACGATGATCGCTACAATGAACTTCTTGATCAGAAAAATCTCCAGATTCTTTTTGATCGCATTAAAAAACAATATCCTTATTTTGTTTCCCTTGGCGTCATTGATTCACATGGTATTCAACAAACCTATGCTGGCCCCTACAATTTACAGGGAGAAGACTACAGTCAGGAAAAGTGGTTCGCGGATGTTCTCACCAAAAAGGTCGTCATCAGCGATGTTGTTATGGGCTTTAGTCAGGCCCCTCACTTTGCCATCAAGGTTATAAAAAAAATCCCGGGAACCAATGAACATTGGGTCTTGCGGGCTACCATCCATCCAGAAACCCTCTCCAATTTTATTGCAACCATTCACACTAAGGCCTCTGATGATATTTTTATTGTCAGTCGTGACGGTATTCTGCAAACACCATCGCTTTTTTACGGTAATCTTCTTCACTCATTCCAATTGAATGAGCAGCCAACGACTGAAGGCCAGATCAGGCAGATGGTCGATAACTACGATAAGCACATCCTCCAGGCCAGCGTTTTACTGAAAAACACGTCATGGATCCTGGTTCTCACCAAGGAAGGATATATCCATGGCAGTCAATGGTCCTCATTTCGCCGGAAGCTTTTTTACATATTTGCCGGCTGTTCTATTATGGGGCTGCTGATTACCATCAAACTCTCTAAAATTTTAACTGAACGTATCCGTGAATCTGACGAGAAACGCCACGCCCTAACAGCCGAGGCAGAGCACACTCACAAGCTGGCCTCTATCGGTCGCCTGGCCGCAGGCGTTGCCCATGAGATCAATAATCCTCTGGCCATCATTGATCAAAAAGCCGGTTTGATTCAGGATATACTGGAGTTCGGGAGTGATTTTGACAATAAAGACAAGGTGCTCCATTCGCTTCTTGGCATCCATAATGGAGTTAACCGATGCAAGGTTATTACCCACCGTCTCCTTGGTTTTGCCAGGAGGATGGATTTCTGCGAAGAGCAAGTTCAAATAAATGAGGTATTAAAAGAGGTACTGCCTTTCCTGGAAAAAGAGGCCATGTACAATCATATAAAATTTAACCTTAATCTTCAGGAGAATCTGCCGGTTCTTTTTAGTGATCATGGCCAGTTGCAACAAATCTTTCTCAATATTATTAACAATGCCATCGATGCCATCGGCCATGATGGCGAGATCACGATTACTTCGCAGGTAGAGGGTGACAGTGTGGTGGTAGGGATTCAAGACAATGGGCCTGGTATCCCGGAGAAAATCCTCCAGCAGATTTTTGAACCTTTCTTCACCACCAAAGAGACAGGAAAAGGGACCGGTCTCGGTCTTTCTATTACCTATGGACTGGTCAAAAAACTGGGTGGTACAATCCGAGCAACGTCAACGCTGGGACAGGGTGCATTTTTTGAAGTTCGTTTCCCACTTAGCCTTTAACAGAAGAGAGTGAAAATGACTAAAATTAAATTACTGATTGTTGATGATGAGTTAGAGTTTGCCGCAACTCTTGCAGAGCGCATGGAGTTGCGTGGCATTGAAACCCAGATTGCAAATACTGGTCAAGAAGCTTTGGAGAAGGTTTATTTTTCCCCTCCTGATGTTGTTATTCTTGATCTTAAAATGCCTGACATGAATGGCCTTGAGGTTTTGCAGGGCATCAAGGCTTTGCATCCCTCTATTGAAGTGATAATGCTCACTGGTCATGGCTCCACGGCCAGCGGCATTGAAAGTAAGGAAAAAGGAGCTTTTGATTACATCATGAAACCTGTTGATCTGACAGAGCTTCTTGAAAAACTAAAGCTGGCTTACGAGAAGCGCAGCAAGGTAGAAAAATGATGGATGCTATGACGGAAAATTCAATTCGGCAGGAGCAGATCGAGTCTTTTGGCAGGTTGATGGCCGGGTTTTCACATGACATGAAAAACCATCTGGGTATTATCCGGGAGTCTAACGGGCTGATGGGTGATATCATTGAGATGAATGTCTTGGGCGAAGATGAAACAACGATTCAACGGCTAAAAAAGGCAATCTCGTCTATTGAACGCAGAGTGTGTATAGCTGCCATTATGTTGCAGCACCTCAGTGGGCTTGCCCATCGATCGGATACACCCTGTTCTTCCTTTCTGGTAAATGATTTGTTGACAGAGGAATGTACATTTCTGGAGCGTTTTGCCAGATTGAAACAGGTCAAGCAGGTAGTGGAACCAGGGGAAGATCTACCTTCGGTTTACAATGATCCTTCCTTGTTACAACACATTATTTATCGGGCATATCTTCTTTGCCTTGAACAGCTCAATCCCAATCAGAGTCTTGTCATTATTACTGGTCGTAATGGAAAAAATGTGACAATTACTTTTCGTCTTAATGGGATTTCACAAGGGAGCCTTGAAACAGTGTCGTTTAATAATCTGCTGCCAGCCATCGAAAAGCTGGAGGGTACACTGAAGAAGGGTGGAGAAAACCATAACGAGATTACCCTGACAATACCATCCTTGTCCGTTGCGGAACAGTGACAGGAGTTTGCAATCGGCGCTGCTTTTCTTTGGTAACAATATTAACATCTCAACTTTCCGGCTTATGCTGTGAAACGTAAAGTTATCACACAAATATATGAAATAATAAAATATTTATATTAAAAAGTCCTTCGCTTCATGACATATTGGTTTTGCGATAAACATCAATAATATCAAGGAGGAAGGACTA
>VMSP01000002.1 GCA_013792135.1 Desulfocapsa sp.
ATTCCAGCGCAGCCATTAGGAGTCCGAAAATTAATCGTTTGAGATCTTAAATTTACAAATGTAGTGCCACTCAGATTTTTTTGATGTCGTAATTTACTGATTTGGTTATTATTTTTTTTGACGTTGTTAAACTCGGGCTAATTGTTATTCACACAATTGCTACCCGTATTACCTCGTCGCTGCACACTTCTTCCCTTCTCGCTGTTAACTTGAATACCTTGCAATGAGTAAAAAGAATGGAGTCAAAGAAAACATGGAGGAAAAATACACACGCTTGGTGCTTCTGTCGGTACGGGAATATATGATCAAAGCATCTCAGCCAGGAATCCTTTGCGCCATCCGTTTGCCAGTCTCTTGGGATGTATCTGGTAATTGTGATTTTGGACTTGTATTAGGGTCCGCAGCTCGGAAGTATTACTGATCAGACCAGGATCAAGGCCATGAACATCGCTTTTCAGGGTGATGTACTCCTGAAGTTTTTTTAATTCTTCCTGCTCTCTTTTATTTAGTTTGTTCTTATGGAGTGAAGGTGGACAGTTTTTTTCAGGGCACAGCAGCCCTTTTTTGATGAGGGTAATGAGTTGCTGCCCATACTGCTCAATAGTATACTTTGTTATAATCTTGCAAAGTCCCATCTCTTCAGTGCTCTCGATCTGTTTAGCGGCCAGCAGGAGGAGAGTCTGATCTGTTATGATATGTCCACGTGGACGATTACGTTTACGTGCTTCCTGTTCACGCCAGGCCGCCAGCAGTTGTAGCGAGGCCAGGGACTGGCGGCTCAGGGTGCCTGCACCTTTGATCTTCAGGTATCTGTTTTTATCGGCTGGTGGTTTGTAGAAGTCGGGATCATCATATCGGTCAAGATCTTCCTGAAGCCAGCTTTTGACTGTTTGGGTCAGAATGCGGGAGAGGAGCAAGACTCTTATTGCCCGTAAGTAGCGAACATCATCAAGGGCATATTCAATCTGTTTTTGATGAAGTGGTCTGCGCAGCCAGTTAGTCCGAGTCTCTGTCTTTGGCAGGTCGATATCAAGCAGTTCATTGATCAGATTGCCAAGTGAAATCGTTGAAGAGAGTCCTGCAAATCCTGAGGCTAGCCTGGTGTCAAAGATGTTCTTGGGTAATACACCTGTGGCATGGTACAAAATTGAGAGATCCTGGGGGGCATCATGAAATATTTTGACAACAGCCGGATCTCCGAGTAATTCTCCTAGGGGAGAAAGATCGGTCAGGGCGCAGGGGTCAATGAGAAAGCATTCCTCATTGGAGAGGGCCAGCTGAATGAGACCCAGTTTTGGGTAATAGGTGCGCTCCCAGAAAAATTCAGTGTCCAGGGCAACGGCGTCAACGGTTTTTGCCCTGCGGATCAGGGCCTGCAGATCTTCTTGGTTAGTGATCATTACGAAGTTAAGGCGGAATATGTTTAATTGTGAAGGAATTTCTTCATATATATACTCTTTTTCTATGCACCAAGACATAAAGATAGAGAAAAAACAAGAAAAATTCCATTTGGCAGTCTGTTCCTTTTTTGTCTGCCTTTTATGAATTAGCTTTCATGGCTGCTTGTCAGCGAGATGTTACAGGGATCAGGTATGTTTTTTTATATCTTGAAACGCATAGGGCTCATGATCCCGACTTTGTTCGGGGTAATGCTTATCACTTTCACGGTTACCCAGTTTGTCCCTGGTGGGCCTGTGGAAAGACTAGTTGCCCAGATCGAAGGTCATGCCAGAGGGGGAGGGGAGGTTGGTGCGGCCACCTCGTCCATGTATAGGGGTGATTCCGGGCTTGATCATGAGAAGGTGGCCAAGTTGAAGGAACTGTATGGTTTTGACAAGCCACCCTTGGAACGATTTTTTGGCATGATGAAAGATTATCTGGTTTTTGATTTCGGCTCATCGTACTACTATCACACAAGTGTGGCCCAATTGGTGATCTCCAGGATGCCGGTTTCCATGTCTCTCGGTTTTTGGAGCTTTTTTATTGTTTATGGAGTGTGTATTCCTTTGGGAATTGCCAAAGCGGTACGTGATGGTTCTAGATTTGATATCCTCAGTTCCACTGCCATTCTGATTGGCTATGCTATTCCTGGTTTTGTATTGGCTATTGCCCTTATTGTTTTGTTTGGTGGTGGAAGTTTCTGGAGTGTCTTTCCTTTACGCGGGTTAGTTTCTGATAACTGGTCACAACTGGGACTGGTCAGTAAGATTACGGATTATCTCTGGCATATGGTCCTTCCCATTACTGCAAGTGCCGTTGGCAGTCTGGCGGTGATGACTATGCTGACTAAAAATTCCTTTCTTGAGGAAATCCGGAAGCAGTATGTGCTCACTGCCCGAGCTAAAGGCTTAAGTGAACAGCAGGTGTTGTATAAACATGTTTTCAGAAATGCCATTATTCCAATTATTACCGGGTTTCCTGGTTACTTTATCGCCGCCTTTTTTACCGGAAGTCTGCTGATCGAGACGATCTTCTCGCTCGATGGTATGGGGCTTCTTGCCTATCAATCTGTTTTGAACAGAGACTATCCAGTGGTGCTTGGAACTCTTTACTTTTTCACCATTGTTGGTCTCCTCTCCCGTCTGCTGTCAGACCTCAGTTATCTATTTGTGGATCCCAGGATAAGTTTTGAAAGTGTTGAGTAACGTGAAAGAGAAAGATGTGCCTCTGAGTCTTGAGCGTACCCAGCGGGAAGTACGGTTGGGGCATAGACGCTGGCGAAGGTTTAAGAGAAACCGCCGTGGCTATGTAAGCCTTGTGCTCTTTGGCCTGTTCTTTATTCTCAGTCTTGGTGCCGAGCTGCTCAGCAATGATGTACCGATCCTGATTATTTATAATGGAGATTCCTATTTCCCACTGCTGCGTGAATATTCAGAAAAAGTTTTTGGCGGAGACTTTGAGACTGAAGCTGACTATAAAGACCCTTATATTCTGGAGCGAATTACCGGTGGTGGGAATTATGCTTTTTTCCCGTTAAACAGGCATAGTTTCAATACTATTAACCTGACAATAGATGGCCCGGTGCCTTCACCACCAACCCGTGAAAATATTCTGGGCACCGATGACCGGGGAAGGGATGTCTTTGCCCGACTGCTTTATGGCTTCAGGCTGAGCGTGTTGTTTGGTTTTGCCCTGACCCTGGTCGGCACCTTAGTAGGCATTATCACCGGGGCTATCCAGGGTTTTTTTGGTGGCAGGACTGATCTCCTGTTCCAGCGTTTTATCGAGGTGTGGAGCGCCATGCCTGAACTCTATCTGCTGATTATCTTTGCTTCAATTTTTAAACCGAGCGTCCTGCTGTTGCTGATCCTGCTTTCACTCTTCAGTTGGATGGGGCTTTCAGATTATGTCCGTGCTGAATTTCTGAAAGGGCGGAACATGGAGTATGTGAAGGCGGCCAAGGCTCTCGGTGTTTCCAATGTCACGATCATGTACCGCCATCTCCTGCCCAATGGTATGACACCGGTCATTACGTTTCTTCCCTTCCGGATGTCGGCCTCGATCCTGGCACTGACCAGTCTCGATTTTCTTGGTCTGGGCGTGCCTCCATCCACCCCCAGCCTTGGTGAACTGCTGGCTCAAGGAAAGGCCAATATTGATGCCTGGTGGCTTTCTCTGACCACCTTTACTCTACTGGTTGGAACTCTGGTCCTGCTGATTTTTATTGGCGAGGCCCTGCGTGAGACCTTTGATCCCAGGAAGATGTAATAATAATTGGCCGCCGCATTGATGAAGCACCAAGAGACAGAATTGAATTACCCTCTTTTTTGGTCGCTACGCAGCTAGTCGGCACAGTCAGCCCTTATCGCCCAATGTCCATATTCACTGCCGGGCTACAGGATTACGCCCCGGCTATTTTTTTGAACTCATTCCGCTCTTGTTGATTGCCGACAACCGCCACCAGATCTCCTTCCTGAAAGGCGTAATCCGCTTTGGGGTTGGAATGGAATACTTTTTCATGGATAATCCCGACGATTGAAGCCCCGGTTCTGCTGCGAACGGCTGTGTCTTTGATGCTTTTGCTGACAAGAGGGCTTCTAGGCATGAGCGTAACCCACGATATCTCCAGCATGTCTTTTATGTTGTCAAGTTTGGTCAGAAGCTGATGTGCATGGCTCGATTGAAAAATCGGAGCATAGTGCTGTTGTCTTACCTCATCAGTATATTGTTGAATAACGGTTACAGGAGTTTCCAGGTGGAGGAGCGCCTGTCTGGCAATTTCCAAACCCGCCTCCATCTCGGGCAGCACAGCCATATAAACGCCGTTTTTATATAAGGCCTGCGCTTGACCAACGCCATTGGCCCGTACAATAATATGTAATTCCGGTTTAACTTGATGGGCCTGTTTTACAATGGCCAGCGATGTCGTAACGGAAGGAATAGTAATAAGTAAAAGTTTGGCCTCCTGCAATTTTGAAACATCAAGGACTGTTGACTGGCTCATATCACCAAAGATTACTGGAAAATGCGCATCCTTACATTCCAGCATCTGTTGATGATTCAACTCAATAATGACAAAGGGGAAATTGAGTTGGGTCAGGATGCCAGCGATGTGTTGTCCCACCCGCCCGCCTCCGGCAATGACGACATGACCTTTGAGCCCAGTATCAGGTATGTTTTCTGTTTGCAATGACTCATGTTGAAAGAGGTGTTTTTTTAATTTATAGAGAGGGGGGGCCAGGGCCGAGGCAAAGGGGGTAAAAAACATGCTCAAGACCGATATGGCGAGAATGAGCGAATACATATTCTGGTCGATGGCCTGCGTCTCAAGACCTACCCGTGCCAGAACAAAGGAGAATTCACCGACCTGAAAGAGACCGAGTCCGACGGCGATTGGCACAATATTGATATACCTGAAGAGCTTGGCCAGAAGGTAGAATATTGACCCTTTGAAAACTCCAATGATCAGAACCAGAGAGATGATTTTGATCCAGTTTTCGAATAAAAAGGCCGGATCGATAAGCATGCCAACTGAGGTGAAAAACAAAAGCCCGAAGATGTCCCTTAAGGGAACAATATCACTCAATGCCTGATGGCCATAATCAGATTCGCTGAGAACCATTCCAGCAACAAAGGCGCCGAAGGCAAATGAGAGGCCGAAGAGATAGGTGGCATAGCCAATCCCAAGACCTATTGCTGTTATCGAGAGGATAAAAAGTTCTCTGGAGTTCCATTGAGCCACATGCGAGAGCAGCCAGGGGAGCAGTTTTCTACCCAGATAAAACATTACAGCCAGGAAAATTACAGATTTGATGACAGCAATGGCCAGGAGCGGCAGGCCTGCCTGGGGGTTGCTCAACTGAGGGAGGATAATCATCATCGGGATGACAGCCAGATCTTGAATGATGAGCATGCCTATCATTACCCGACTGGAAAGTGTTCCCACAAGACCTCTGCTCATAAGGGTCTTGAGGGTCACCATGGTACTTGAAAGAGAGATTAAGGCCCCTAGCCATAATGCGTGCGCGAAAGATAAACCTAAGTATCTGCCCAGGAAATAGCCAAAGACGATGGTAAGGATAATCTGAACAGGGGTGCCGATCAGGGCAATCTTTCGTACCGGTTTTAATTCGCTGAGAGAAAATTCCAGCCCCAGGGCAAAGAGAAGAAGGGCCACTCCGATCTCTGCCAGCAGCTCGATCTCATGAGTGTCGCCAATGGTGATCCCGCCAGTGTAGGGTCCGACAACGATTCCGGCAAGTATGTAGCCCAGGATCAGCGGCTGCTTGAATTTTTGGGCAACGAGCGCGCCAATCAGCGCCGCAACCACGATAACTATAATATCTGCGGCTATACCCATGCGTTGAATCTCACCTTCAAAAGTTTCATTCTTCCTCGTCCCAAAAATCCCAGGTCTCTATTGGGGCTTGTGAGCCTCTTTGCAGCCGTTTTGGGCCGTAGCTTTTCCCTTGTTGCGATATCGGGGAGAATGGTCAGCTGATTCTGCCTGCCTCCTGGACAATGGCCAGCATGTCACGAACTGCCTGGTCGAGTCCGGTGAAGGCTGCCCTGGCGATAATGGCATGTCCGATGGAGAGTTCTTCTATGGTATCGAGGGCGGCGATCCTGGCAGTGGTCTGATAGCTCAGGCCATGTCCGGCGTAGACCCTTAGACCAATCTGGTAGGCCTCTTCGGCTATTGCAGCGATGGTCTGGAATTCCTGTTCGCGTGATTTTTCACTGGTGGCGTCACAGTAGCGACCAGTATGGATCTCCACAAAGGTGGCCCCGATCTCGTGGGCTGCCTTGATCTGTCTGGTGTCAGGGTCGACAAAAAGAGAGACCGGGATTCCTGCTTTGCGCATCTTGTCGATGGTCTTAGCCAGCATCTTTTTCTGAGAGGTCACATCAAGGCCGCCTTCGGTGGTCAGTTCCTGTCTTTTTTCCGGGACCAGGGTCACCATGTCCGGTTTGAGATCAAGGGCAATGGATATGATCTCCTTGTTGGCACCCATTTCAAGGTTGAGTTTGGTCTTGACTGTTTGCCGAAGCAACCTGACGTCACGGTCCTGAATATGCCGCCTGTCTTCCCGGAGATGGACGACAATCCCTGTGGCCCCGGCCATTTCACAGATAGCGGCGGCAGTAACCGGGTCAGGCTCAACACCTCCTCTGGCCTGACGGATGGTGGCAATGTGATCGACATTAATGGCAAGATGGGTCATAGCAGTGCTCCTGGAATGTTGTAATTTAGTAAGTAGTTCCTGCTCTTTGTCCTGCATGATGATGGCATCTGTATCTGATAATTCATGGTCGTAACCAAGTAGATGGAGAAGTCCGTGGGTGATGAGCCAGGTGAGCCGGTCATGCAGAGACTGATTGAATTCTTTGGCTTCACGCAGGGCGGTGTCGACCGAGATGACGATATCGCCCAATTCCTTGACCGGCAGCATGGACAAAGAGCTGTCTGCCCCGTCGGCAAAGGGAAAGGAGAGAACATTAGTCGGTCCGTTTTTGTGCCGGTAGTGATCGTTCAGCCAGCTGATTTCCTGATCGTCCACCATGAGGATGCTGAGGCCATGGTCGGCAATCCGGCATTCCCGCAGCAGGGCTCCAGCGCGTCGCTGCAGGAGGCGGCTGTTTATGCGACAATCCTGGCAATTGTAATGAAAAGAGAGGTCAACGGGCATGGGTCTTGAGGGCGTGGATTGTTAATACAATGCAAATAGATGATTTAATGATGTTGCCGTTTAATGATGGTAGAATGTGGATTGTCTGTCGCCACATTACTCTCCGGTTTCATTTCATAGGCGGTAATAATCTTCTGGACCAAAGGGTGGCGCACTACATCGACCTGAGTAAAGGGGCAGAATGCGATACCTTCAATGGCGTCGAGGACCTTTCTGGCCTCAAGGAGACCTGACTGTTTGGGAACCGGCAGGTCCACCTGGGTGATGTCTCCGGTAATAACGGCCTGGGAGTCAAAACCGATACGGGTCAGAAACATCTTCATCTGTTCACGGGTGGTATTCTGGGCCTCATCAAGGATGATAAAGGCATTACTCAAGGTGCGGCCACGCATGAAGGCCAAAGGGGCAATCTCGATGATGCCCTGTTCGATCAGGGTGGCGCTTTTTTCCGGGCCGAGCATGTCACTCAGGGCGTCATACAAGGGCCTGAGGTAAGGGTTGACCTTCTGGGCCAGATCGCCGGGAAGGAAGCCAAGTTTTTCCCCGGCCTCAACTGCAGGCCTGGTCAGGATGATGGATCGAGCTTGACCATTGGTCAAAGCGGAAACAGCCATGGCTACAGCTAGATAGGTCTTGCCGGTGCCGGCCGGGCCTATGCCAAAGACAATATCGTTGGTGCGGATAGAATCGATATAGTTTTTCTGGTTGCCGGTTTTAGGCGAAATGATCCGATTTTGGGTGGTGATATAAACCTTGTCCAGGAAAATTTTGTCAAGTTTGGCATGGGGAGTTGATTCAAGGACCCGCAGGCCAAAAGCAAAGTCAGAAGAAAAGACCTTCAACCCTTTACGAATCAGGCCATAAAACTGTTCCAGTAGTTCTGCAGCAAGCTCCACTTCATGTCCGAGGCCGGTGATATGAACCCCGTTGCCCCGGACATGGATTGTGACCCCGCAGCATCTTTCGACGGTCTGTAGATTTTTATTCAGCTCCCCAAAAAGAATGGCTGTCAGTGCATTATCTGAAAAATCAAGATCTCTGCTCGACGGTTGAAGGGTTGAATTATTTTTCTGCTGTTTTGCCAAGGGCTGCATCTATTTTCTGTTGAAAGCCTTCGAGGGTGCGTTCGCGTAAGGGGTGGCCATTGACAAAGATTGATGGTGTTCCGGTTATACCTGCTTTCTGGGCATCCATGATATCCTGATCAACTTTTTGTCTGATCTTGGAAGAAGCCATGTCGCTTTTGAACTGATCCATCTTGAGTCCAAGCTTTATGGCGATATCTTCAATAGCCTTATCATCAAGAGTGATATTGAGAGCTGGCAAAGCAAAAAGGGCATCATGAAATTCCCAGTATTTACCCTGTTCTCCGGCGGCAAGCGCGGCACGGGCCGCAGGGTCGGCAAATTGATGCATCCCCAGCGGCAGATTCTTCAGGACAATCTTTACAGTGTCAGGATTTTTTTCGAGCACCTGTCCGAGGAGCGGTGAAAACTTGCTGCAATAAGGGCACTGAAAATCCGTAAAGACTGCGATAATTACCGGGGCCTTGGCCAGACCAAGAAAAGGTGACCCAACGGTATTGATGTCAGTGATAAAATCAATAGAAACGTCGGAGAAGGCCTTGGTCTCCTGATTGATGAGGAAAAGTTTTTCCCCGCGTGGCGCGATGTCGATGGCTGAAACCCCTTTATCTACAGGAATGGAACCGGTGAGCTCTCCAAGATTGTCGTAGACAAGTACAGTCTGCTGCTCGGTCAGGATGAAAACCCGTTTCCCGTCGAGCGAATAAACGATGTCCAGAGGTTTTGCTGGAAGGTTCCAGGTTTTATCTACACTCCAGTCTATCTTGGAAGGGGGTGTTTCTGTCGCAGCCATGACCTGTCCGGTAAGAAGAGATGCCAGAAGCAGGGCACAGCCTGTTGCTGTTTGTTTATAGTGCATTGATTTTCTCCGATGTGGATGATTGTTATTTAGGAGATAGAAATATTTATTTGTACAATAAATAACCATCTAATAATAGTCGTTGTTGCTGGATTTGGCAAGAAGTGAATCTGCAAGGGTGATTGGATGGTTTGTCAGGTTCTGGTGGAAAGATGAATGTATTTTTTGGATAATGAATATTCATTTGGTTTGTTCCGGGTTGAATCTTCCTTGACTGGCAGAAAGATGTGAATTATTAGATAAGAGATTATAAATTAATTCATATGGAAACAGCTTGGAATTATCAGTATCTATAATTCTGTCAGTATAAGCTGTATGGCTATGAACCAGATGTTGAATGCAGTTATGTTGTTTCATGATGTTTAAGGTATTGCGAGAGTGGCGGAATTGGTAGACGCACTGGTCTTAGGAACCAGCGCCTTGTGCATGGGGGTTCGAGTCCCCCCTCTCGCACCAGATGTGATTCAATGTTCAAGTGTTCAGGGAACTTCGAAATAATCTCTTTTGAAAGGATATTAACGATGGATGTTGTTGTTGAGAAACTTGCCGATCTTACCAGGAAAATTACCATTACTCTGCCGGAAAATGATGTCCAGAAAGAGTTGAAAGCTGCCTATGATAAGGTGCAGAGAGATGTGAAACTTAAGGGATTCAGGCGTGGCAAGGTGCCACGTTCTGTTGTTCTGAAGAATTTTCAGCAGAAGGTTGAGGCTGAGGTTGCGGAAAAACTGGTTCAGGACACATATTTTTCAGCCATTGAACAGGAAAAGATTGATCCGGTGGTTCATCCTGAGATCAGCGAGCCACGTTTTAAGGATGATGGTACGTTCAGTTATGTGGCCATGATTGATACCAAACCCGAGTTTGAGTTGCAGGGCTATAAGGGGCTTGAGGTGGAGAAACCTGTGGTTGTGGTGAGCGATGAAGAGATAGCCGCAGAGCTCGAGTCCCTGCGGGTTGAGATGGCCCCTCTGCGTTCCGTGGATGATCGGTCGATTGTGAAAGGGGATGTCGCTGTTGTTGATTTTCAAGGGTTTCATAATGATAAACCGATGAAAGAAGTCAAAAATGAGAATTTTTCCGTAGATGTCGGCTCCGGGCGAATCAGTCCTGAGTTTGAGGAAAAGCTTGTGGGTATGAAGAAAGGGGAGGAAGCCAGGCACGAAGTTGAGTTTCCTGCCAAATATCCAAATCCTGTGCTTGCCGGCAAAAAGGTGACCTTTAAGGTTAAGGTAAAAGATGTCAAAGAACGTCTTCTTCCCGAGCTTGATGATGAATTTGCCAAAGATGTGGGCAGTGAGTATAAGAGTCTGGCAGAATTGAAAACTACTATTCATGATCGTATTGTAAAACAGAAGGAAGAAAAAGCGGATGGTGATCTGACCGATCGCATCATGCATAAACTTCTTGAAAATCACACTTTCCCGGTTCCTATTCGTCTGGTTCGCTACGAAGTGGAAGAAATGATCAAGTCTACTGAAAAGTCTCTGGAACAGAATGGTCTCGATCTGGAGTCTGCCGGTATCAACCGTGAAGAGTTGGCTGAGCGCAACCGGGCGACAGCGGAAAAACGGGTTCGTGGCGATTTTATTCTTAAAAAGATCGCCGAAGTTGAAGCGATTAAGGTCAATGAAGAGGATATGGATCGTGGGTTCAAGCGTATCGGCGATCAATACAATATGCCTGTGGCTCAAGTAAAGGAATATTTTGGCGGCAGCCGTGATGATATCCTTCCCTTTGTCAATGAGCTGCTCAATGAAAAAATTCTTGCATTTCTGAGGGCAGAGGCCAAGCTGGTTGATGCCCCTGATGTTATGTCGGTTTCTTCGGAGAATATAGAGGCTTGAAAAAAAGAACCGCAGGGCTTTTCATTCAGTTTGTGAAAGATAAAAAATGAACGTCAGATGAGTAATTTCGACTGCAGATGGCCGTAGGATTGGTTGCTGCAGTCGAACTGTTTTAAGCCGTAGTCTAAGAATAAACATAACATTGAAAAGCCGCGATCGGCATAAGGAATTTTTTCGGAATAGTCAGAAATGTTTTGATTCTTTCGGAATGTTTTCTAAGGAGAGTGCAGCATGAATCTTGTTCCCATGGTAGTTGAGCAAAGTCCGCGGGGTGAGCGCGCCTTTGATATTTATTCCCGCCTGCTCAGAGAACGCATTATCTTTTTGGGATCATCTGTGGGTGATGAAGTTGCCAGTTCTGTTGTCGCCCAACTTCTTTTTCTGGAGGCAGATGATCCGGACAAGGATATAACCTTCTATATCAACTCTCCTGGTGGTTCGGTAACGGCCGGTCTCGCTATTTATGATACCATGCAGTATGTGAAATGCGATATCGCCACCTTGTGCATGGGGCAGGCAGCCTCAATGGGAGCCTTACTACTGGCTGCCGGCACCAAGGGGAAACGGTACGCATTGCCCAATTCTCGGATCATGATCCATCAGCCCATGGGCGGGTATCAGGGCCAAGCCTCGGAGATTGACATCCATGCCAAAGAGATCCTGCGGATGCGGGATGATCTCAATCAGATTCTGGCCCATCATACCGGCCATCCGATTAAAAAGATCAAACAGGACACTGACCGTGATAATTTTATGAGCCCGGTAGAGGCCAAGCGCTATTGCATCATCGATGAAGTGCTCTTAAAAAGAAAAGATACTGACGAGGAAAAGGAAGATGGCCAATAAGAAAAACAAGGAAATTTTCTCCAGTTGTTCATTTTGTGGAAAGAGCCAGGATGAAGTTGCCAAGTTGATTGCCGGTCCTGATGTCTATATCTGTGATGAGTGTATTGCCCTGTGCAATGAGATTGTTCATGATGATGAGAAGGGTGATGCCGCTCAAGCTGATGGGCTGAGGCCAGCCGCACTCAAGCCCATGCAGATTAATGACCACCTGAACGAGTATGTGATAGGTCAGGAATTTGCCAAAAAAGTGCTCTCTGTTGCCGTTCATAACCACTATAAGCGAATAGAGGCCCCTGTTGATGATGGTCAGGTGGAATTGCAAAAGTCCAATATTATCCTTATAGGGCCTACGGGTAGTGGTAAGACCCTGGTGGCTCAGACCCTGGCCAGGATCTTAAATGTTCCTTTCTGTATGGCCGATGCTACCACCTTGACTGAGGCTGGGTATGTTGGTGATGATGTTGAGAATATCCTGGTAAATCTCCTGCAGGCGGCAGATTTTGATATAGAACGGGCAGAAAGTGGTATTATTTATATTGATGAGATTGATAAGATTGCCAGGAAATCAGACAGTCCCTCGCTAACTCGTGATGTCTCAGGTGAGGGGGTACAACAGGCTCTGCTGAAAATCATTGAAGGGACTGTGGCCTCCATTCCACCTAAGGGTGGCAGAAAACATCCGCAGCAGGAGCTGGTTAAGATTGATACCACCAATATCCTCTTTATCTGTGGTGGTGCCTTTGTTGGCCTCGACAATGTGGTGAAACGGCGGGGCGGTAAAAAATCAATCGGTTTTGGTGCCAAGGTGACCAGTGAAAGCACAAAGAATATCGGTGAGCTGTTAGCCGGTGTCCAGCCCGAGGACTTGTTGAAATTTGGTCTGATTCCTGAGCTTGTCGGTCGTTTACCAGTCATTGCCACCATGGAAGAGTTGGTGGAGGAAGATCTGATCCGCATTCTACGTGAGCCTAAAAATGCCCTGATCAAACAGTATCAGCGACTTTTTGAACTGGAGGGGATTAAACTTTCTTTCACGGAAGGGGCCGTGACGGCCATTGCTCAGAAGGCCTTGAAACGGAAGTCAGGGGCTAGGGGATTGCGTTCGGTGTTGGAGGCAGCTATGCTTGATGTGATGTATGAGTTACCCTCCAAGGAGAATGTTGAGGAATGTGTGATCAGTGAACAGGTGATCAATGACGGAGAGTACCCTGTAATTCTTTATGGCAAAGCTGCTGATATAAAACTGCAGAACGCCTGATTGCGAGAAATTCACAATTGCTCATGTGCCGTCTGTTAAGGGGTTGTTGACAATCCAACAACTTTCACAATAGCCATCTGAGTAGCTACTAAGCCGTTGTCGAAAAATATCTGTAACAATGCATTAGCCATAACGGCATAAAGGGCTGTAAAGAAATAGATAAAGATGTAATGGTTATTTATTAACGGCCCCTAAAGTTCATTTGTTTTTATCCTTTGTTCGGTTCAGGAATTAGATATGGAAGAAATTGAGACCAAATTATACCCACTCATGCCTCTGCGCGATATTGTTATCTTCCCTCATATGGTGGCCCCATTAGTTGTGGGCAGGTCGCGATCAATTCTGGCATTGGAAGATGCCATGGAGAAGAGAACCGAGATTTTTCTGGTGACTCAGAAAGACTCCAAGGTCGATGAACCCACTGAGGAAGAGATAAGTACGGTTGGCACCTTGGCAGTGGTGATGCAGCTTCTGCGATTGCCTGATGGCACCATTAAGGCACTGGTGGAGGGAAAAAAGCGGGCCAGAATCGTTTCTTTTGTTCCCAGTGATACTTTTTTCCAAGTTGAGGTGGAGGAACTGCCGGAAACTGAAGAAACTGATGGTAAGGTTCTGGCCTATGATCGAGAGTTACGTAAAATATTTGATGAATTCTGTGAAAGCACTAAGAAGCTCCCGAAAGAGGTGGTGAAATCCGTCACTCATATTGAGAATTCCAGTAAGCTTGTGGATGTGATCTGTGCTCATCTGCCGCTGAAGACAGAAGAAAAACAAGAGGTCCTGGAGTGTGAGTTGCTGGTCCATCGGATGGAAAAGGTCGTGGTGTTCATTCAGCGTGAGATTGAGGTCTCTGAACTGGAAAGGGATATCAATGAAAAGGTAAAAAAACGCATGGGTAAGATCCAGCGTAATTATTATCTCGGCGAGAAGGCTCGGGTGATTCAGCGGGAAATAGGGCAGAATGAAGACGGCCTTGATGAGATTGATGAGCTTGAGGAGTCTGTTAAAAAGAAAAATCTCCCGGCCATTGCTCGTGACAAGGTAACAAAGGAGTTAAAAAAACTTCGAAGCATGCCTCCTATGTCGGCAGAGACTACGGTCGTCAGAAACTATATAGATTGCATTGTCAGTCTGCCGTGGAAAAAGAAGACCAAGGCCGTCATTGATATTGATAGAGCCGAGGTGATCCTCAACGAGGATCATTATGGGCTGGAGAAACCAAAGGAGAGGATCCTTGAGTATCTTGCCGTTCAGGCCCAGGTGAAAAAGATCAGGGGGCCGATTCTCTGTCTGGTCGGGCCTCCCGGCGTTGGCAAGACTTCCATCTGTAAATCCATTGCCAGGGCCATGAACCGTAAGTTTGTCCGCCTGTCGCTTGGTGGGGTGCGGGATGAGGCCGAGATCCGAGGCCATAGACGTACCTATATCGGTGCCATGCCTGGAAAGATCATCCAGTCCATGCAGAAAGCGGATGTGGCTAATCCCGTGTTCTGTCTTGATGAGGTAGACAAGATGAGTACCGATTTCCGGGGTGATCCGTCTTCTGCGCTCCTTGAAGTCCTTGATCCTGAACAGAACAATAGCTTTAACGACCATTATCTGGATCTGGATTATGATCTTTCTGAGGTCTTTTTTATCACCACGGCCAACAATTTGCATGGCATTCCTCTGCCTCTGCAGGACAGGATGGAGATCATTCGTCTGAATGGGTATACGGAGGGGGAAAAACAGAAAATCGCCGAAGGGTACTTGATCCCTAAACAACTTGAGGCCAATGGCTTTAAAACAGGAGATATCCGGATCAGCGATGGTGGTATTCTCGAGCTGATCCGGCGTTATACCAGGGAGGCTGGGGTCAGGAGTCTTGAACGCAATTTGGCGTCTCTCTGTCGGAAGATTGCTAGGGATCGGTTGAAGAAAAAACAGAAGGATAAACAGTACCGGCTTACTGCCCAGTCGGTTGTTAAATATCTGGGGACTCCAGTCTACAGGTTTGGCTTGGCCGAAGAGCGTGATGAGATCGGTCTGACCACCGGGCTTGCCTGGACTGAGGTGGGTGGTGAGTTGCTGCAGATTGAGGCAACCCTGATGCCGGGAACCGGCAAGCTGACTATTACAGGAAAGCTGGGTGAGGTGATGCAGGAATCGGCCCAGGCTGCCTTGAGTTATGTGCGTTCCAGAGCCCTGCGTCTTGGGCTGGAGACTGATTTTTATCAGAAGCTGGATATCCATATCCATGTCCCGGAAGGAGCCATTCCCAAAGATGGTCCATCGGCCGGAGTCACTATTGCAACTACTTTGGTGTCGGCATTGCTTAAGGCTCCGGTGCGCCACGAAATTGCCATGACCGGAGAGATAACCCTCAGGGGACGTATCCTGCCCATTGGGGGCTTAACGGAAAAACTTCTGGCCGCCAAACGTGGTAATATTACCCATGTCCTGATTCCAAAAGAGAATGAGCGGAATTTGGCAGATGTTCCTGCCAATATCAAGAGGAGTCTTATTATCGAATGTGTGGCGCATGCGGATGATTTCCTGGAACGGGCCATTGTCCTCAAGGAGGGAAAAGCGCTTTTTAATGATCTGCCGGTGCCTGTTGTTTATGGTGAGATGAAAATATCAGCAGATAACGGTCATCATTGATTTTTCTCTTGACGTAAGCCGGTGTTCTTGTTATTAAGTTTTTCACAATTGATTGAGGGGGCGGTTAGCTCAGCTGGGAGAGCATCGGCCTTACAAGCCGAGGGTCACAGGTTCGAACCCTGTACCGCCCACCATTCAATTTAAATGTTTTGGAGTGGTAGTTCAGTTGGTTAGAATGCCGGCCTGTCACGCCGGAGGTCGCGGGTTCGAGCCCCGTCCGCTCCGCCAGTAAATTCAAGGGTTTCAACCGAAAGGTTGAAACCCTTTTTTTGTTTTCCAGACTTGATGGGCAAAACCCACCAGCGTAAAGCAGGTGTCTCTACGATCAGGGGAAGAGAATGCGAATAACAGGTAAAGACTCCGAGAACGTTATCGGTAACAGCAGGGTTTAATGAAGGAGTTAATAGGAAGTAAGTGGTGCATAGGAAAGCGAACCTGATTCGGCGTGTCAGGGGGGTAGGGGTAGGCGTCTTGGTAAGCAAGGTTGCGAGACGCCGCAATAGCGTATTACCGACACTTGGTCGGTCGCGCAACGTGCTTGAGGTTAAACTCTGAGTTAGAGTTTTCCTGGAGGAATCATAAGGACCTTTCGATTCGGTGAATGATGGCAGATGATTCCGTCGTAGTGTTAAAATCTCGCCTTTTGGAAGCTGGTAACAGTGTGGAGGATTAAACTTCGATAGATCTGGTGGCCCAAGTTTCTTGAAGATTATATATAAAAAATATATGAGTTACGAAGGGATGAAAGTTCTCTGGTATTTCTGTGAGTAGTGTGAGTAGTGTGAGTAGTGTGAGGTCAGCATTATCAGCTCACCTCACACTACTTGATTATTTAGGGGTTGATTCCCATTTCTTTTTCCTTCTCGTGGACTGCCAGTCGGGTCTTGACGGCGGTGTCAGGGATCAAGCTCATGGAGTCGATTCCCAACTCAACCAGGAAAGTGGCGAATTCTGGGAAGTCGGAGGGGCCTTGACCGCAGATTCCGATCTTCTTGCCGCGCCGTTTGGCCGTGGCAATGACCATGCGGATCATCTCTTTGACCGCATCGTCACGTTCATCCGCGATGCCGGAAATAATGCCGGAATCACGATCGAGGCCGTAGGTGAGCTGGGTCAGGTCGTTGGAGCCGATGGAGAAGCCGTCGAAGATATCGGCAAAGGCGTCGGCACATATGACGTTGCTGGGGATTTCGCACATGACGTAGAGCTCCAAGCCGTTTTCGCCCTGGACTAGACCGCATTCGCGCATAACCTCGACAACCTTTCTACCTTCAGCAGGAGTCCGGCAGAAGGGGACCATCAGCTTGATGTTAGTCAGGCCCATGTCGTTACGTGCCTTGAGCAGGCCTTTGCACTCCAGTTCAAAAGCAGGGCGATACTTGAGGTCGTAGTAGCGTGAAGCGCCGCGCCAGCCGATCATGGGGTTTTCCTCCTCCGGCTCGTAGAGAGTGCCGCCAGCTAGGTTGGCATACTCGTTACTCTTGAAGTCGGAGAGACGGACGATGACATCCTTGGGATAGAAGCCGGCGGCAATGCGGCCGACACCTTCTGCTACCTTGTCGATAAAGAACTGCTTCTTGTCGGTATAGGCACCGGTTTTGGCGTCGATCAATCTGATAATTTCCTGCTTCTCCGGATCATCAGAGGTCTTGAGCTCCTCGTAGTTGTACAGGGCCAAGGGGTGGAGGCCGATGTGGGAGTTGATGATAAACTCCTCACGCGCCAGGCCTACGCCATCATTGGGAATCTGACATTCGGTGAAAGCCTTTTCCGGAATGGCCAGGTTCATCATGATCTTGGTCTTGGTGGCTGGCAGGTCGCCCAGGTCCACTCTATTAATCTCGAATTTGAGCAGGCCGTCATAGACATTTCCGGTCTCGCCTTCAGCTGATGAGGCAGTGATCTCCTGGCCGTGTTTAATTTTTGTGGTGCCGTCAGCTGTGCCGATAACGCAGGGGATACCCAGCTCACGCGAGATGATAGCAGCATGACAGGTCCGGCCACCGCGGTTGGTGACGATGGCGCTGGCGATCTTCATGATCGGTTCCCAATCCGGATCGGTCATGTCGGTCACCAGGACCTCACCTTTTTTGAAGGAGTGGATGTCCTTGACATTGGAGATGACGTTCGCCGTGCCCTGACCGATCTTGGAACCTACTGCCAGACCTTTGGCAATAACCGTACCCTTTTCCAGAAGCTGGTAGGTCTCCATGACGTTCTTGTCACTCTGGGAGTGGACGGTCTCTGGCCTGGCCTGGACGATGAAGAGCTTGCCGGTACCGACCTCGATGCCGTCACCGTCTTTGGCCCATTCGATATCCATGGCCCGGCCATAATGGTCTTCAATGATGCAGGCCCAACGGGCGAGTTCGAGAATCTCATCATCACTGATAACGTAGGAGTTCCGCTCTTCCTGGGTGGTGGGGATGTTCTTGACTGGATGTGGGGTGGATGGATCGTTGTCGTAGATCATCTTGATCTCTTTGGAGCCAACTGTCTTGGAGACAATAGGTCTCTTGCCTTCCTTGAGAGTGGGCTTGAAGACGAAGTATTCATCCGGGTTGACTGCACCCTGGACCACGTTTTCGCCCAGGCCCCAAGCGCCGGTGATGAAGACTGCGTCTTCAAAGCCGGATTCGGTGTCGATGGTGAACAGAACACCTGAGCTGGCCGCATCGGAGCGGGCCATCTTCTGGATGACGATGGAGAGATAGACATCGAACTGGCCGAAATTCTTGTCGTGGCGATAGGAGATGGCACGGTCGGTGAACAGACTGGCAAAGCACTGGCTGCAGTAGTCCAGGATCGCGTCATAGCCGCGGACATTGAGATAGGTCTCCTGCTGACCGGCGAATGAGGCGTCTGGCAGGTCTTCGGCTGTGGCTGAAGAGCGGACAGCGACATCCACGTCCTTGCCGTATTCGCCTTCCATGACCTTGTAGGCGTTGATGATGGCGTCTTGCAGATCCTGGGGGAATTTGGCCCCGCGGATGATATCGCGTACTTTCTTGCCCCGTGCCTGCAGGTTGTGCAGGTCGTGGGTGTCCAGGCCTTCCAGGGCTGCTACGATCGCATCCTCAATCCCGGCGGCCTTCATCAGGTATTGATAGGCATAGGCGGTTACGGCAAAACCGTGCGGTACGGCTACGCCCTTTGAGGTAAGGTGCTGGTACATCTCGCCCAGCGAGGCGTTTTTGCCACCGACCAGGTGTACATCGTCAATGCCGATATCATCAAACCAGAGAATCAGTTCTTTGTCGTGAGAGTGACCCATGTGTAGTTCTCCTGCTGGGATAAGTTTGTTAAGTGGAAGGGCTTTTGCCCAGTTCTGTAGGCTTTTCCTGGCTGCCTGAGTGCTGGCGAATAAAAATGTCAGCTAAGCGTAGCAATACATTAATTTTGTAAGACTACTATATAAATAATAGTGACTATTCGTCAAGGTTTAGCCGGTGATATTTAGGAGCCATTATGAAATAACCATTCCCTTTGTGATTATTTTATTACGACGGTCATGGTCGGAGTCTTGCTTTCATCTTGCTTGCCAGGCTAGTGTCACTTACACCATTTCGTTTTTGTAGATATTCAGAACGACGGATTCGATGTGAAAGGTCTGAACATCAGGAGAAATTTTATTCGGTTGACTTTTTGTCAGATTTTATTCCATACTTAAAGAAATTGGTAATGGAAGAGTAGAATCAATAGAGTAAAAAATCTTGTTTGTCCCAAAATTTCATAATGAAATTTTGGAGTATTACAGGTTCTCTTCCCAGCAAAAAAATAAATGTCCAGTTTCTGTCTTGGCGCCTGATATTTTATGAATTTTGCAAGAATAACAGGGTGGCATGTGGTATCAACTCGGAGGAAATGATGGCTCCATTGAGTAAGAAATTGTTTAGAGAAATTCACGAGATGCAGATGCAAACAGGGCGTATGCTGCGGAATATGTCTTTTACGAGAATGATAAAGCTAGAATCAGGATCGTGGCAACCACCGGTTGATATTTATGAGTCTGATGAGGAGATTACTGTTTATTGTGACTTGGCCGGAGTTTCGAAGGATTCGCTGGAGCTGATGGTGGCAGAAGATCAGTTGCATATCAGTGGAAGACGGCAGCTTCCAAAGCCGCAATCCATTGTTTGTATTCATCAATTGGAAATTGAGCTGGGACCATTTGAACGGACTGTGGCGCTCCCGACGAGAGTTGATGTGGAACAGGTCTCATCTTTATATCTTGATGGAATCCTAATCGTTTCCCTTAAGAAAAGGAAAGTTGAAAATCAGATAATAGTCAGGATAGAGGTTGGAGGCTGAAATATGGAAAAGAAGAAGCAGCAAACAGCAAAGAAAGTGGATCCTAACAGTTTAGCGGTCCCTGAAATCCTCCCCATATTGCCTCTCCATGGTTTTGTCTTTTATCCTGGAATGGGTTTCCCCCTTCAGGTGACCGATGAGTCGTCTAAACGACTTATTGATGATGCACTCCTTGGCGACCGGATGATAGGGCTTGTTTCCACCAAAAAATCAGCACCAGAAGGCATTGAACATTTTAAAGAAGATGATCTGTTCCGCGTGGGAGTTATTGGCTATATTCATAAACTCAGTAAAGAAAAAGAAGAATATTACCATGTAATGGTCAGTGGCACAAAAAAGATAGAAATAGTTAAGATTGTAGAGACTAGTCCCTATTGCCGGGCTTCAATATTGGAAGTCCCCATGGCATTTCATGAGAGTCAACAGGGTCAGGCTATGATCCTCAGCCTGCGTACTCAGTTTGTCAGGCTCGTACAGTTGACGGAACTGCCAAAAGAGTTGGCTGCTACACTGAATGCCTTGGATAATCCTTTTCATATCAGTTATCTGGTTATTACTCAGCTGAATTTGAAACTTGAAGAGGAACAGGAAATTCTGGAGATCACTGATTTTGAAGAACTTTTGAAACGGGTTATGCTTGAGCTGAGTAAACGTCTTGAAACAGTGGAGACCAGTCAGAAGCTCCAGGATTCGGTTAAAAAAGATATCGATGGTCGTCAGCGTGAATTTTTCCTTCGGCAACAACTGGCATCTATTCGTAAGGAACTGGGTGAGGATGGCGAAAAGGTTGAGGTCAAGGAGCTGCGAGAGCGGTTTGTGACCAAGAAGCTGCCAGATGAGGCGAAGAAGGTGGTGGAAAATGAGCTTGTCCGTCTGGAACGTATCTCTCCTTCATCACCGGAGTATTCAGTTACCCGCAATTATCTCGACTGGATTCTTGATCTTCCCTGGCTGGAATCCACCACTGATACCCTTGATCTTGATAAGGCTGAAAGCGATCTGGAACGGGATCATTACGGTTTGAAAAAAATAAAAAAACGGATTCTGGAATTTTTGGCGGTGCGCAAGTTGAAAGAGGATATGCACGGCCCGATTCTTTGTTTCAGTGGTCCGCCGGGAGTAGGGAAGACCTCTCTCGGGCAGTCCATCGCCAAGACCATGAATCGTGAATTTGTGCGTATTTCATTAGGCGGAGTCAGAGATGAGGCTGAAATCAGGGGACACCGCCGTACATATGTCGGTGCCCTGCCAGGCCGTATTATCCAGAGTTTGAAAAAGGCAAAAACCAACAATCCAGTCTTTCTTCTGGATGAAATTGACAAGCTGGGCAATGATTATCATGGTGATCCTTCGTCAGCGCTGCTTGAAGTCCTGGACCCTGAACAGAACGCAACATTTACGGATCACTATCTCGATATAGAATTTGATCTTTCGAAGGTAATGTTTATTGCCACCGCCAATGTGCTTGATACCATTCCCGACGCTTTGCGCGACCGGATGGAGGTGGTTGAACTGTCCGGGTATACCTTGCAGGAAAAAGTGGTCATTGCCAAGCGTCATCTGATTGCCAAACAGATGGAAGCCCATGCCCTTGGCTCTGATGATCTTTCCATCTCGGATGAGGCACTGCGTGCTCTTGTTGAATCCTATACCCGTGAGGCAGGGGTGCGGAATCTGGAGCGGGAAATTGCTGCTATCTGCCGGGGAATAGCGGCTGAAATTGTCAGGGGACGAACGGGAAAACGGGTTGTTGGCCTTAATGATCTCTATACCATTCTTGGCCCTATTCGATTTTTTCCGGAAATCAAGGCCCGCACCTGGGGACCGGGCCTTGCCACTGGTCTTGCCTGGACGCCTGTGGGTGGAAAAATTCTTTTTATTGAAAGCTCCAAAATGAAAGGAAGTGGCGGTCTGATTCTCACAGGTAAGTTGGGTGATGTGATGAAAGAATCGGCTACGGCTGCCCTCAGCTATATCCGCTCACATGCAAAAGAGCTTGATATTGATGAAAAAATATTTTCCAAAATTGATATCCATGTGCATGTACCGGAAGGGGCTATTCCTAAAGATGGTCCCTCTGCCGGGGTGGCCATGGTCGCATCCCTGGTTTCTGTGATTACCGGACGGTCTGTTCGGCCCGACATCGCCATGACCGGAGAGATAACCCTGCGTGGTGATGTGTTGCCTGTAGGGGGGATAGGTGAGAAGGTCCTTGGCGCTTTACGGGCCGGGATCAGAGAAATGGCTCTTCCAGCCTTAAATGAGAAGGATGTGCTGGAGATCCCGGAAGACATACGGGAAGGTGTGGTTTTTCATTACCCGCAGACTATTGAAGAGGCGCTTGGAATTATTTTGGAAAAAATAGTTGAGTCAAGTGTGCAATTTTCAAACAAATAAGACGATTATTCAGATTCCCTGTTGAATGGAGGTATGACCATGTACGACAAAAATGAATTATGTAAAAAAATTATCTCAATTTATCCCGAGATTGGTGTCTGTAACATTGATATTGATGTTCATTATGATGAGGGGACAAAAACATGGGCTGTACGTTTGAACAAAGATAATCACAAATTAACACATTATCTTGATGTGCCAGAGGCAGATCTCTGTATGAACGGCAAAGAGTGTGTCTCTCTTGGTCTTGAAATAGCTCAGTTGAAAAAAAATATAGAAGGAGAACAGTTCTAATTTACTACCATTTGTCCTCGAAATAAGGATAAATTGAACTGGGAAGAATTTATGGATAAGAAATCTGTCTTTTTAGTTACGATCAGAGGAATTTGAATGACGAAGATAGCTGAAACTGTGCGTGCGTTATATAAAAGCTGCAATATCGGGAGCGATCACTCCGGTAGTGATTATTTTACCTTGATTCGCAATCTTGTGGAAAAAAGAAAGAATGAGGGTGAGGTCTGGCAGAGGTATATAGATCAGGTCTACCTCTTGGTCATGGATGAGATTATTACCAACTTTGGACGGCCGCGGGATCTGGTTACATTCGGGACCTCCGGTTGGCGGGGAATACTGGGGAAGGACCTTTTTGTCCGTTCCGTCTCTTTTGTCACCGCCGCTATCGTGGAACTCTATCAGGTGCTTGATGAGGAGCAGGAACTGATTCCTTTCCTCGGGGTCTCCAGCCTGCAGGAGGCTCAGGAAAAGGGCTGTGTGGTCGGCTTTGATAATCGTTTCGGAGGTGAGATCCTTGCAGCGGCCGTAATTGATGTCCTGGCTCGGGCGGGATTTACTGTTCACTATGCCGGAGAGTCCACCACCGGGGTGCTGTCAGCGGCACTTTTGGAGCTTGATGCCGCCTTCTCCATTAATCTGACCCCCTCGCATAACCCCTTGGAGTATGAAGGATTCAAGTATAATGCTGCAGATGCGGGACCAGCCGCCTCGGAGCTGACCGACAGGATCACAGCCAATGCCCGGCGAATCATTGAGGCCGACGCCACTCTCCTGGTTTCATTTCCTGTTGCTCTCGAGGTGCCTTCCCAGAGAACGGATATCCGGCCAGTTGATTCGCTGGCATGCTGGAAAAGTCTGGTGCGCCGGAATATTGCGGAACATGGTCTTGATCTGGACAAAATCATGCATGGTTTTAAGAAGAACCATGATTTTTGTGTGGTCATTGATTCAGTGCATGGTGCCAGCCGTCTCCATATTGCACCCCTCTTTAGTGGTAATGAGAGTGAACGGCTGATTCATTTGCGGGCGGAAGCAGATGTAACCTTTGGTGGCATTGCCCCGGAACCTTCTTCGGTGAATATGCATCAGGTAGGTGAGACCTTGTTGGCAAGACCGGAAAGGCTCAAGGTCGGTGCCATTATTGACCCAGATGGAGATCGCATTCGTTTCACCGACGGAAGTGTTGAGATCAGTATGAATCAGTTTGGGGCTATGGCCTATCATTTTCTCCATGAGGTTAAAGGGAAACGGGGG
Source organism: Desulfocapsa sp. (assembly GCA_013792135.1). GTDB lineage: Bacteria > Desulfobacterota > Desulfobulbia > Desulfobulbales > Desulfocapsaceae > UBA2270. The sequence continues at coordinate 23,925 of VMSP01000002.1, forward strand.
ATGGTTGCCAAGACGGTGGCTACCTCTAATCTTGCCAATTGTCTGGCTCGTGCATTTGGCGAGCAGGTATTTGAGCCCAAGGTGGGATTCAAGGAGTTTAAGCCGGTTATCGGTCAGGCCCTTGTCTGTTTTGAGGAGTCAGATGGCATCTCGGTCATTGGCCATACTCCGGAAAAAGACGCCTATATCGGCTTGCTTTTGGCGATGGATATGGTCTTGACTCTGGATCTGAATATGGGAGACTATCTGAAGCGTATTGAGGACGAATACGGGGCTTATTACCCTGACCGTGGCGGGGTGACGGTGAGCGCTAAAGGCGAAGAACTCAAGGGTATCCTCCTTCGTCTGCAAAAATATGGCGTGGGTTCTGTGGTCAAGGTGGGCGATGTTGAACAGCGTATAACTGAGGTCATTGATATTGATGGTAGAAAGATGATTTTTGAGGATGGCTCCTGGTTGATGATCCGTCCTTCGGGTACGGAACCAAAGGTTCGTTTTTATGTTGAATCCAGGACTGCCGCAGGGACCGGAAATCTTGTACAGGCGGCCAGAGCTATGCTGACGGAGATCGGTCTGTTGTCATAATTATTTTATCGCGCAGAGACTCAAAGGCGCTGGGAAGGACAGAAAAAGTTTTTCTCGGCGCTTCTGCGCGAAATTATCCTTCGATTCGTGAATATGAATTGTTGTTTTGTTGGAATCATTTTGGCAAGATGAATTGACCGTTGATTTTTATTGGTGAAGTATTTAGTGTGCAAAAATGAAGAGTGAAAAGTGAATGGGTTCAGTTCTTTTTTCCCATTCACTCTTTTTTATATAAAATTACCAGGAGTCGCTCATGTGGGAATATACCAATAAGGTTCAGCAGCACTTTTTACATCCTAAGAATGTGGGAGAGATTGAAAACCCTGACGGTATCGGCGATGTTGGTTCGTTGGCCTGTGGCGATGCCTTGAAATTGACCTTTAAGCTGGACGAAAAAGGAGTCATTGCTGATGCCAAATTCAAGACATTTGGTTGTGCCAGTGCCATTGCCTCATCTTCTGTTCTGACCGAGATGATTATTGGCATGCCCCTTGATGAGGCCGCCAAGGTGACTAATGAGGATATTGCCAATCGTCTCGGCGGCCTGCCCAAAGAGAAGATGCACTGTTCGGTGATGGGCCGTGAGGCACTTGAGGCGGCCATTGCAAATTATCGTGGTTTGAAAATTCCCATGGCTGAGGGAGAAGTGGTCTGCGAATGTTTCGGGGTCACAGATCTCGAAGTTATCAGGGCCATCAAGGAGTCAAGTCTGCGTTCGGTAGAAGAGATTACCAATTTTACCAAGGCCGGCGGCGGTTGTGGTAAATGTATAGATCGTCTACGGGAGATTCTGGTGGCAACGGTACATCAGGGGGCTGATATCCAGAAAGTAGCTGAAAAACCCAAAAGAATGACCACCCTGCAGAAGATAAAGAAGATAGAAGAGGCCCTGGAGCGTGAAATCAGGCCAGGTCTGCGCAAGGATGGTGGAGATATTGAACTGGTTGATGTGGATGGAGACTTTGTTACTGTGTCCTTACGGGGTGCCTGCACTAGTTGTGCAAAATCACAGACTACCTTGAAGGAATATGTGGAGAAAAAACTGCGGGAGCTGGTTCTTGACTCGCTGATTGTGGAGGAGTCAAAATGATAAGACCTGAAATCGTTGTCTATATGGATAACAACGCCACCACCAAGGTTGCTCCTGAGGTTCTTGAGGTTATGATGCCGTATCTGCAGGATTATTATGGTAACCCTTCATCCATGCACCGCTTTGGCGGACAGGTTGAGGCGGCGGTCACTGAGGCCCGAAGGAAAGTGGCCACTTTGCTGGGTGCTGATCCGGAAGAGATCGTTTTTACCAGTTGTGGTACTGAAAGTGATTCAACGGCAATTTTCTCAGCCCTGCAATCCTTTCCTGATAAACGTCATATTGTTACCACCCGGGTGGAACATCCGGCTGTTAAAAATCTCTGCGAAAATCTTGACACCCTGACCGGCCATAAACATCGTGTGACCCGTTTGATGGTCGATGCTGACGGGACCCTGGATCTGCAGAAATATGAAGAGGCTCTAGCCGATGATACCGCCATAGTCAGTGTCATGTGGGCCAATAATGAAACAGGAGTTATCTTCCCCATCGCAGAGATGGCCAGAATGGCCAGGGCACGTGGCATCCCCTTTCATACCGATGCCGTTCAGGCCGTGGGTAAAATCCCCATTAATCTGAAAGAACTGGATGTCGATTTTCTCTCTCTCTCCGGCCATAAACTCCATGGTCCCAAAGGGGTTGGCGTTTTGTATGTCCGTCGGGGAACTCCCTTTGTGCCTTTTCTTGTAGGTGGTCATCAGGAGAAAGGCCGTCGTGGCGGCACTGAAAACGTGGCATCCATTGTCGGTCTTGGTCGCGCCTGCGAGCTGGCGGCGGCAAATATGGCAGAAGAAAACAGCAGAGTCAAGGCCCTCAGGGACAAGCTGGAGCAGGGTCTGCTTTCGTCCATACCGCACGCCATACTCAATGGTCATAAGATTGACCGCTTGCCCAATACCTCAAATATCAGTTTTGAGTATGTGGAAGGCGAAGCCATTCTACTGCACATGGATCAGTATAATATCTGTGCCTCATCGGGGTCTGCCTGCACCTCCGGTTCACTTGAGCCATCACACGTTCTGCGAGCTATGGGGGTCCCTTTTACCGCAGCCCATGGCTCAATCCGCTATTCCCTGAGTATCTATAATACTGAAGAGGAAATTGATTTTGTGCTCGAGAAGATGCCGCCCATCATTGCCGGGTTGCGACAGATGTCACCTTTCTGGAAGGCGGATGCATAGATGATTGTTGTCGATCCAAGCTATGAGATTCAGGATGATCTGGATAAGGGCTCACTGGTAACACGGTTAGAGGCCTGCGGCCGTATCTGTTATAAAAGTGAAGAGAAAATCACTGAGGGTTCAGCCTTGCCTTTTGTGAAGAAGATCGCTGAACATGGTCATAACTCGGTCATGGAGATGGCGGTGGTGACTTTGCGTCTCCATTGTTCTTCTCAGCAGGTCACTGATTTCCTGGGTTGCCAGCCTAAGTATTTTATTATCGATCTGGTGGAGAATGGTCTGCTGGTGACCGGCTCGATCAGAGCGTTCAGGGAGTTGTACCTCTCTTTTCCTGAGACAGTTTTGGTTCAGGCCATGGTTGATTTCCTTGGCGCCAGCCATTCCTATCTGCTGGAAGGCGTCTGGCAGTCAGTAGATAGGAATGGCGTATCGTCTATTGCTGTTGAGAAAATGACTCTGGACCAGGTGGAGCAATTGGCTCCGTATCTATTGCTCCGTCATCGCTTTCTGAGTGTGAAATTTATAGTGAATAGGGCAGTAACCCATGAAATTGTCCGCCATCGGCCCTGTTCTTTTCTTCAGGAGAGTCAACGATACTGCCGTTATAATCAGGATAAATTTGGAAATCAGGTAACTTTTATCCGTCCCATGTTTTTCGCCCCTGATTCTGCTGAATATACACTGTGGAAGCAGGCCATGGAACTGACTGAGGATCTTTACCTGCAGCTTCTTGAGACCTCCACACCCCAGGCTGCCAGAACTGTATTGCCTAATTCCTGTAAAACTGAAATCATTGTCTACTGTAATCTTGCAGAATGGAAGCATATCTTCAGGTTGCGGACCTCTCCTGCCGCAGAACCTTCCATGCGTGAGGTCATGATTCCCCTTGAGGCAGAGATAAAGAAAAGGTATCCGGAATTATTCCATTGATGAGAATAGAAGTGTCGTTGCTTTTTTCAATTTTATAGAAAAGGCCCCTTGTCGTAGATTTACAGACAAGGGGCCTTTTCTCTTTTTTATCATAGTCTTTTGTTGTCTGCGCTCTGATATTGACAGATTTTTAAGAATTAGTTATATGGATCATCAATTATGATGAAGTAGAGATGTGTCAAGGGGTGAACGATGCCTGCTGGTGTCGAACTCCTTGGTTGCATGATCCTTAACCTTTGCCTTGAGAGGAGAACAGAATGGTCCTTGATCCAACTAAACATGCAGACTGGGAAATAGCACAGGAAGCGGAAAGCCGGATGAAAACTGTCTATGAACTAGCTGAAAAGCTTGGTCTTGAAAAAGAGGAACTCCTGCCGCATGGACATTTTGTCGGCAAACTTGATTTCAAGAAAATCATGAATCGCCTGGGTGATAAACCCGATGGAAAATATGTTGATGTGACTGCCATTAGTCCCACACCTCTTGGTGAAGGAAAATCAACCTGCTGCATGGGACTGGTCCAGGGACTTGGTAAGCGGAACAAGAGTGTTATCGGAGCCATCCGTCAGCCATCAGGCGGGCCCACCATGAATATCAAGGGTTCGGCTGCCGGTGGCGGTCTTGCCCAGTGTATTCCTCTGACCGAGTTCTCCCTTGGCCTGACCGGTGATATCAACGCCATCATGAACGCTCACAACCTGGGCATGGTGGCGCTTACCTCCCGGATGCAGCATGAGGCCAACTACACCGATGCCCAGCTTGCACAGCGGAATTTGAAGCGGCTTGATATCCATCCCAAGAAAGTGGAATTCAACTGGATTATGGACTTCTGTGCCCAGGCCCTGCGCAATATTACTATCGGTATCGGCGGCAAGATGGATGGGTTCACCATGCAGTCTTCCTTTGCCATTGCCGTTTCTTCCGAGATCATGGCAATCCTCTCAATTTCCAATGACCTTGCCGATATGCGTAGACGGATGGGCAAGATTGTTGTTGCCTATGACCGGCAGGACAGGCCTGTAACCACTGCTGATCTCGAAGTTGATGGTGCCATGACCGCCTGGATGGTTCAGGCCCTGAATCCGAATCTGCTGCAGACCCTGGAAGGACAGCCGGTCCTGGTGCATGCCGGTCCTTTTGCCAATATTGCCATTGGTCAGTCCTCTGTAATTGCTGATCGGGTTGGCTTGAAGATTGCTGATTACAATGTTACCGAGTCTGGATTTGGTGCTGATATCGGATTTGAGAAGTTCTGGAATCTGAAGTGTCGTTTCTCCGGTAACAAACCAAACTGTGCGGTTGTTGTCGCCACCATCCGGGCATTAAAATGCCACGGCGGTGCTCCCATTCCAGTCCCTGGCAAGCCAATGCCGACCGAGTATGCTAAAGAAAATGTGGGTTGGGTTGAAGAGGGTTGTAAAAACCTGCTTCATCATATTGAAACCGTCAAGAAGGCAGGGATCAATCCTGTTGTCTGTATCAATGCCTTTTATACGGATACGGATAATGAGATTAAGGCCGTGCGTCGTATCTGCGAGGCAGCCGGGGCACGGGTTGCCCTGTCGCGTCATTGGGAACATGGCGGCGACGGTGCGCTTGAGTTTGCCGATGCGGTAGTGGATGCTTGTGAAGAGCCAAATGACTTCAAATTTCTTTATGATCTTTCTGATCCGTTGGACAAACGCATTGAGCTTATTGCTAAAGAGGTATATGGTGCCGATGGTGTTTCCTATACCCCGGAGGCCCAAGCTAAGCTGAAACGTCTGGCCGATGATCCTGATATGAAGGAGATGGGAACCTGTATGGTCAAGACTCATCTCTCCCTCTCCCATGATCCAAAACTGAAGGGTGTGCCCAAGGGTTGGACTCTGCCCATTCGTGATATCCTTACTTACAAAGGTGCCGGTTTTGTCGTGCCGGTTGCCGGGGCAATCAGTCTGATGCCGGGAACAGCATCAGATCCGGCTTATCGGCGTGTAGATGTTGATGTGGAAACTGGGAAGGTCAAGGGCGTTTTTTAATAGCAATTACGAATATGGAATTACGAATTACAAATGATGAAGTCATTATTTTCTAATTCGTAATTCGTAATTAGTAACAATAACGGGTTAAAAAGATTTTTCTTTTTAACCCGTTTGTTTTTTTAGGAAAAAGGATGTATCTTTTGGAAGCTGAAAAGTTTTGTTTGGCTCCCTATTTCAGGTCTGGGTATATGTAATCTTTATTTGTAGGATAAAATGGCTGTATCACCTAATACTAAAATGGCATCCCAGAAAACGGGTCTTCGCGGAACAGTAAAAGACCAGTCCGGCGCCGGTAAATATAAGATTGGTGAACTCCTGAGTAAGGCTGGTTATATTACCCCTACTCAATTGGAGATCGCCAAACAGCAGCAAAAGAAGAATGGTGGACGTCTCGGTACCATCCTGATTCAATTGGAATATATTGACAGGGATACCATCAGTACCTTTCTAAATCGCCAGCATAATATTACCTCTGTTGCCATTAGTAATGAGCCGCCAGGAAAGGATGCTATAAAGCTCTTGCCCTATGAAACGGCCAAGAAATTCATGGCTTTTCCGTTGCGTGTTGTCGGTAATACTTTGCAGATTACCATGGCGGAACCGACTGATACTGAGGCTGTTGCCAAGCTGCAGGAAATTATCGGGAGAGATTTGACTGTCTGTGTCTCCATCGAAGAGGATATTATTGCGGCGTATCAGCAATATTATCGTATTGATGCCGCCGAGGTTGCGGCTTTGCGCAGCGGCCAGGGGGAGAAGGTTGAAGAGGAGATGTCGGTCACCGAGATTGATGATTTCGGTTCCATTGTGGCTGAGGCGGCGGATGATTTTGAGATAGAGTCAGCTGAGGAAAAAGAGGGGAAAGAGCAGTTTGCGGCATCGGATGCCCCCATTATCAAACTGGTGAATGGAATCTTGGTCAAGGCGGTGCAGGAGGGTGCCTCTGATATCCATCTGGAACCGTATGAAAAAAATATGCAGGTTCGCTATCGGAAGGATGGATCTCTTTTCAAGTCAATGAATCTGCCATTGACGATTAAGAACGCCCTGGTTGCCCGGGTAAAAATTCTGGCAAACCTGAACATTACCGAGCGTCGTATTCCCCAGGATGGTCGCATTAAGATGCGCTTGGGACATAATCGCTCCGTTGATTTTCGTGTTTCAACCCTGCCCACGCTTTTTGGGGAATCGGTGGTTCTCCGTATCCTTGATAAAAGTTCCCTGAATGTTGATTTGACTAAACTGGGTTTTGAAGTTGAGACCTTTGAGATGTTGAAAAGGTGTCTGAATCGCCCTCAAGGGCTTTTGCTGGTAACCGGGCCTACCGGCTCAGGTAAAACGGTTACCCTCTATTCGGCATTGAACTCTTTGAACAGTGAGGACATCAAAATTCTGACGGCCGAAGATCCGGTGGAGTTTAACTTCAAGGGGATCAATCAGGTGCATGTGAATGCTGAAGTTGGCATGACCTTTGCCGCAGCCCTGAAAGCCTTTCTCCGGCAGGATCCTGATATTATCATGGTGGGTGAGATCCGTGATCTGGAAACGGCAGAGATTGCGATCAAGGCTGCTATGACCGGACATCTTGTCTTTTCAACCCTGCATACCAATGACAGTGCGGCAACTATTGCCCGTCTGGTGAATATCGGAATTCCTTCCTTTATGCTGGCTTCTTCTGTTACCATGGTTCTTTCCCAACGTCTGGGAAGAAAATTGTGTCAGAAGTGTAAAACTCCGGTGATGCATGATCCACAAGAACTGGTACATATGGGGTTTAATGAAGATGAAGTCGATACCCTGGTCACCTATGGTGCTGTTGGATGCTCTGCGTGCAATGGTGTCGGCTATAAAGGGCGAGTCGGTTTTTTTGAACTGCTGGAGGTGACTGATGAGGTAGCTACGGCTATTAGCGCAGAGGTCCCTGAGGACACCCTGCGCAAGGTGGCGATCCAGTCAGGAATGGTCCCATTGCGTCAGGCAGCCCTGCAGAAGGTTCGTGATGGTGTGACTAGCGTTGAAGAGGTTTTAAGGCGCACTGTTGCACACGAGGAGAGTCTACCCGCCTATCTGGTGAATCCCGATGTGGAGAACTATGAAGATGGTGATATAATTATTCGTGAAGGGAACCGGGATATCGATTTTTTTAAATTGATTCGTGGAGCGCTGACAGTTATCAAGGGAGGAAAAAAGATCGCCGAATTGACCGAGCCGGGTGAATATTTCGGAGAAATGGCGGCAATTTCGGGTGAGCAGCGTGCCGCCTCAATAATCTCCCAGGGTCGTTCTTCGGTTAAACGGTTTCCCGGTGATAAGTTGGAAGAGGTGATAAAGAAATATCCAGATGTCTCCGAACATCTTTTTAAAACAATGGTCACCAGATTGCAGAAGTCAAATCAGATTATTGTCAAACTTGCAGGCAGCAGTAGTGGACGACCGCCCCAACCACCACCGCGTCAAGTATGAGTCAGGTTTCTGTCTATATCATAGCCTATAATGAGGCCGAGAAGATTCAGGCTGCAGTGCATTCGGTTTTGTGGGCCGATGAAATTATTGTAGTGGATTCGCATTCCACGGACGATACGGTGCAGATTGCTGAGTCACTTGGGGTTAAAGTTGTTCAGGTTGATTTCAAGGGATTTGGCGACCTGCGGAACAGGGCGATGTCGGCCTGTTCCCATGAGTGGATCTTCAGTTTGGACTCTGATGAACGGTGTACACCGGAGGCCCGGGATGAAATCCTGGAAATTGTTCGTGCCGATAAGGGCGCTGATGCCTATTATGTGCCGCGCAGGAATTTTTTCATGGGCCAATGGATCAAGCACTCAGGCTTTTATCCCGATTACCGGCAGCCGCAACTTTTCAGAAAAGGGGCTCTTGTTTTTAAACAGGATATGGTGCATGAGGCTTATTCAATCAACTCTTCACGCAAACCCGGATTCTTGCGCCATGCTATCTGGCAGGTTCCTTTTAAAAATATGGAAGAGGTGATGCATAAGGCCAATAAATATTCGACGCTCGGGGCAATCAAGCTTGCTGAAAATGGGAAGGAGGCGACCATGGGTAAGGCATTAGCGCGCGGGGGGTGGTCATTTTTTAAGCTTTATTTTTTGAAACGAGGGATTTTGGACGGATGGCCAGGCTTTGTCATTGCCCTTGGCAACTTTGAAGGAACTTTTTATCGCTATGCCAAATTGCATGAGTTGAAATCACAATGGCGAATGCCGGAGTCGCCCCCTCTCTCGAAATAATCAGGCATTCCTTGAATCACGTTCCCTGAAGATGCTGGGATAGTCCCTTGTCGCACCAGACGAGTTGATTGTCACAAGTGTCGGCCAGTATGGCGTCATTGATTGGCAGACTTTTTCGTGAATTCATCGGGTGATAAAGGTGGTAGGCAAGGGCGTTAAATCTGATATTTTGACGTCTGATGCCGTTGTTAAGTAATCTTGCCGTAAATTCTGAATCCTCTCGGCCCCATCCCAAAAATTCTTCATTAAATCCATTAACTGCCTCGGCATCTTTTTTCCAGAAAGCAAAGTTACAGGTCTTAATTCCGCTCAGTTTTTTACTGCTAAAAGAGCAAAGACTTGATAGCAGGCTGGAACGAAGGCAGTTTTTCCTGTTTTCTATGCCAGGGGCACAGAGACAGACGCGGATTTTTTTTTGTTGTAGGGCCTGTTGAGTTGATTTTTCGTTGAGAAGGACGCGGGATCCCTGCACAAAAAATCCTGTTTGAGCTGCCAGGATATGGTCTGCGATAAAATGTTGCTCCAGAACAATGTCCCCATCAATAAGAATCAGATACTCACCTGTCGCTTTGGCAATAGCTTTGTTGCGGCTGCGAGCTAGGCGAAAGCCTTTGTTTTGCTGCCAGGAGTGAATAAGGGGAACAGGAGATTTCTTTGCCAGACTTTCAACGATTTCTCGTGTCGCATTGTCAGAACCATCGTCAGCGATAATGATTTCATTTGGAAACTGAGACTGTGTGAAGACACTGAGGAGGGAAAGTTCCAAAGCTTCTTTCCAGTTGTATGTGGTAATAATGAGTGAGGTGCGCATAAGCAAGATTCAAGATTTATGTTGAGCGTAAGAGTCCGCTTCTTGTAATTGTTTCTCTGACATGTTCCACGGTGATATCCCTCATGCATGTCCATTTATTACAAGGCTTCCTCCTGTAACAGGGGATACAGTCTAACTGCTCCTGAATAACAGTGTGGATGGTTCCGTAGGGGCCGGTTCTGACTGGGTTTGCTGGGCCGAATATGGCAAAAACCGGGATGCCAAGCGCCGCCGCGATATGCATGGGGCCGGTGTCATTGGAGATGAAAAAATGGGCCCTGGCAATCAGGGCCACAAGCTCCTTGAGGCCGGTTTGCCCTGCCAGATTGATGGCCATGCCCTTGCTGGCCGCAACGACCGCCTCAGCCACCCCTGCATCTGCCTTGTTGCTGATAATCACCGAGGGCAAGGGCAAGCTCGCTGTCAGTTCTCCAAAGCGATCAGCAGGCCAGCGGTTGGCCTCTTTCCCTGCGGAGGGCGCGATAATGCAGAAGCGATCAGGAAGTGAAGAGAGCAGTGGGCTGTCAGAAGGGTAAGGAGGCATCGGGTGGCTGACCTGTGAGGTGTCACAGCCCATGAGGGCGGCCAGCTTGAGATAGCGGTCAATGGCATGGATCTGTCTTCCACCTTCAACCTTGTGGGTATAAAAAAGGGGGCTGCCTTCATCCGAGTCAGCAAAGCCCAGTTTGTAACGGGCACCGGCGGCAAAGGTAATCAGGCCGCTGCGCAGAAGTCCGGAGAGATCAATGGAGACGTCAAATCGTTCTCCTGCCAGAGCTTTTCTGAAGGTATTGATTTCCGGGATGATCTCCCGGAAACGGGAGAGTTGTTTCCATCTCTCTTTGTCCATTATCCATAATCTGTTGATCATGGAATGACCTTCAAGAAAGGTATGCAGGCCCCTGGCCACGACCCAGTGAATTTTGGCTGCAGGAAATGTTGTGCGAACCACGGCCAGAAAAGGCAGGGTGTGGACAATATCGCCGAGTGCACTGGGCTTGATGATGAGAATTTTTTCCGGTGGTTCTGGAAAAAATATGGGCCGGTGGGGTGTCTGTGTCATGGAATATGAATTATTGCATTTGGTCATCGGGGACGCAAGTCAGGATAAAGGGCTTTGATATCGGCTATATGCTGGCTGATGGTCAGTCGGTGTCTATTGGCAAAGTTTTCCGCCACTGGAAATGTTTTGCTCAATTTTCTGATCGTGGTCGCAATGGTTTCTGGTTGATTGTTGTTCAGGAGAATACCATCCTGGTCTGAGAGTAATTCCGCAGCGCCCACTTCTCTGGTTGTGATCACCGGGGTACCGCATTGGAGTGATTCGGGGATAACCAGTCCGAAGGCCTCATAATGAGAGGGCAGGATAGTAAAATCAACAGCACTGTATATGGGGGCAAGATTGTCAATATAGCCGATATAGCGGACGTTTGCCGGAATCTTTCGCGGTAATCTGCCTCCTGCCACCAAGAGTTCAAAGCGGTCAGCGTCAAGCTGGTTGAATGCCAGGAGAAGTTGTTGTAATCCTTTACATTTATGACCGCAGGATGGGAGGAGAAAGGTGAGCTTGTTGGCAGAGATGTTGAACTCTGCACAGGTCTCTTTCACTGTCTGGAGATCTGCTGGAAAAAATTTATCAATATCAATGGGTGGGTAGAGCACTTTAATTTTGCTCTCTTCTACATCGTAATTGTTGATGATCTCTCTGGCAATGGTCTTTGAGTGGGCTATGATAATCGGCACGGTTGCAAACATCTTTCTTTCAAAGGCAATCTCGATTTTGTCATGGAACCAGCGTAGCAGCGAAGAGCGGCTGACCCGTTTGACCACCTCTGGATGGACACCGCCACAGATGGCGATATCCTGACAACTGGTGCGGGTGAGGCTCAGCGAGATGTCATACTCTTCTCTGTTGAAATCGGTTGTGCATCTGTGCAGGAAGAGATATTTTTTCCAGCGTCCGGGCAGGGGGGGCAATTTTGTCAGGCGAATGGCACAGGAAAACCGGGCGGCAAGTTGCCTGTCAACCTCATAGGTGTGAATGGTAACCTTATCTCCAGCTGCAAGAAATCCCTTGACCAGCAAGAGCATGTAAGCCTCCATGCCGCCTCCACGGGAGAACTGGTTATGGATAATGGCAATCTTCATGGCAGGGTGGGTTGAGTGTCGGTCGGGCTGAAGGCGCTGATCCTGGCTAAAAAATTCCTCTCGATGGCCTTGAGCTGGCGGAGGTAGAAAAATCTTTTAATGGGACTGTTGGGCAGCAGTTGCCGGGCCATGGTTTGTCTGTTGTTGAATTTATATTGCAGGTCTGCAAGTGGGTCGTCAGTGATTGTTGGGTCACCATATCGGGCCATGGCTACCAGGTTTTTGAGCCGCCAGTGGGCAGCGTTGTGCCCGTGCCCTTGTTTTTTTCTGAAGAGTTTCTTGTTCCGTTTGACCATTTTCCTGACCGCGGCCGAGGTCTTGGAAAAACTGCCGGAACCACGATGATAGACAAAGACATCTTCGGTGATCATCAGCTTCATCCCTGTCTTGACCGCCCGGTAATTAAAATCCGTATCCTCGTAGTAGCCCAGGCCAAATTCTTCATCAAGTCCGTTTAGCTGATTATACACATCTCTGCGGATAACCACACAGAAAAAACTGAGAATGTCGGTTGGATAATGGCAATCGCGTGAGTGGGCGCACCAGGCAGCACCTTCATCCAGGATCTCCTGCGCAGTGGTGCCTCTGGTGTGGATCTGCTGGTCATTTCCGGTCTGGTTGCTGACGGGCCCAAGCATGGACCACTCAGGATGTTCATCCATGAGCTCCACCAGGCGGGGAATGGAACCCGGAGGAACTTGGGTGTCACTGTTCAAGAGAATCAGGAGGTCAGATGATGCCTCCCGGGCGCCGGTGTTGTTGCCGCCGCTGTAGCCGCTATTGGTTTCCTTCTGTATCACTCTGATCCTGGGCATCTGCTCTGCGGTAGCCCTGATGGCCTCCTGTGTTTGTTGATCAGAATCATTGTCGACGACAATTATTTCCAGAGCAGCATTGTCCTGGTTCAGGCTTTGCAAGCAGGGGCCAGTGGTCTCAGCAAAGTTATTATGGCTGACAATGATAACAGTGCACAGTGGTTTTTTCATGTTGCTGCCGGCAGTTGGTGAAGCTGGTTGCTACACAGGAGGGGGAGGTTGGCCCTGATTTTTTTATCAGGCCAATCCCACCAGGCGAGCTGCAGTAGTTGGGCTATGGTGGTGTCGTCGAAACGTTTTTTTATCTCCTTAGCCGGGTTTCCGGCCATGATCGCGTACGGAGCGACGTCACTGCTTATCACAGCCTGGGCTCCAATGACCGCCCCGCTGCCAATGATGACCCCGGAGAGGATGGTGGCGCCATAGCCTATCCAGACATCATTGCCAATGACAATGTCTCCTTTGGAAGCGGGATGCCCTTTAATGGTTGCTGCTTCTGGCCATGTATCTGTGAAGGCGGAGAAGGGATAAGTGCTGATCCAGTCGCTGCGGTGATTGCCGCCCAGGATGATGGTTACCTGATCAGAAATGGAACAGAACCTGCCAATGACCAGCTGGGTGGTCTGGTCAAATTGCAGGATGGTTGGTTCGCCGTAGGTGTGATCGCCAATAGCACAGTTCGGACTGGTAATACGGTCACGGGTTAGTCCCTGTTTCTTCTTTCGGGAGAAAAACATGATTTTATTTCAGGTCTTGAATTGGTTGGGCCTTATAGACAAACTGGGTGGCCAGGAAATTTTTGAAGAGATCTGTATAGACTCGTCGCAGGCGTATTCCAATAAAAGGGATAAGGCGAAGGAGGTCGGAGGGGGCGAGGATGCGGGTGTCAAAGAGGATCTTAAACGGGCAGATATCTTCAAAGGTGTAACCAAAATCGACCACTGTATAGCCGCTCTCTTCAAGGAGCTGGCGAAAGCTTTTAATGGTGAAAAAACGCAGATGAGTCCGGTCAAAAATACCATAGTCTTCATATTCCCATTTGCCAAAGAGAATCTGTAATCTGCATTTCCAGTGGACAATGCTGCAGGTGGAGATGACGAGATAGCCGTCGGGGGTGAGCAGATTTTTGAGGGCACGCAGGGTGGTGGCCGGGTCGGCAATATGCTCAATAACTTGGGACATGAAGATGGTTTCAAACAGGCCGTGCTCTTTGGTGTGGGCAATGAGCTGTTCTTGTGTCTCTCGTGAGTCTATCAGCCCGGTGATGACCTCCAGGCCTCTTTTTCTTGCCAGCTCAGCCTGCTCTTGGACAGGTTCTATCCCCAGCACATGACATTGCTTGTCCCGGGACAGGTATTCCGTCATGTAACCGGTGGCGCAGCCAATCTCCAGGACGTGGCTTTTTACCGGGATCATCTCCAGTTGGATCCTGTCTATGTTGTTTTGATGCAGTGAAGCAAAATCAATGCGATCCTGGTGATATTTGATCATGGCTGGCACTATCTGGAAAAATCTATCTTGAGGGTTTCGTAAAAAGTAATTAAGGAAAAGGGGATGGCTAGGGAAAAAGGCCCAAAGACGAGGCGTGCAAGTCCTGAGGAATGCGGCGTGCTTTTGGGTACGCTGCGGTGACGAAGGAAGCAGTGCAACGAAGTATTTTTATTTTTTTGCGATGCCATCAATTCTGGTACTGGATGGTATAGAGTGACTCATATTCACCATGGAGGGCGAGCAGAGTCTCATGGCTTCCCTCTTCAATAATAACACCATCTTTAACCACAATGATGCGGTCGGCATTTTTGATGGTGGACAGGCGGTGGGCGATGACAAAGGTGGTTCTGTTTTTCATAAGATTTTCCAAGGCCCTTTGCACCTCACGCTCGGACTCACTGTCGAGGGCGGAAGTGGCCTCATCAAGCACCAGGATTGGGGCATTTTTGAGAATGGCACGGGCAATGGAGAGCCTCTGTCTTTCTCCGCCTGATAATCTGACCCCTGATTCTCCTATTGACGTGTTAAACCCTTGCGGGAGTTGCTCTATAAAGTTAAGGGCATAGGCTGCACGGGCTGCTTCTATGATCTCTGCTTCAGACCTGTCCTGGTCGCCATAACTGATATTATTGCGGATGGTGTCATTAAAGAGGATGGTCTGCTGGGTCACGATGGCAATCTGGCTACGCAGGGATTTCAGGGTTACGTCACGGATATCCATGCCATCAATGAGCAGATGACCTTTCTCGATCTCAAAAAAACGGGGGATCAAGTTGGCCAGGGTTGATTTTCCTGATCCGCTTGGCCCTACAATAGCCAGGACCTCACCTCTCTTAACTGAGAGGTTGATTCCATTGAGAACAGGGTTAATACCATCATAACTGAATGTGATATCTTGCAGGGTGATGTCCTGCTGAAATGGGGGCAGTGTCTGAGCCCCGACCTTGTCTGCAATCTCCGGCGTGATATCGAGGAGATCGAAGACCCGGGTGGCGGCAGCCAGACCCTGCTGTACGGTGGAGTTGATCTTGCTGACCCCTTTGATTGGTTCATAAATCATAATCAAGGCAGTCATGAAGGAGAAAAAGGTGCCGGGCGTTGAGGTTCCGGCAATGACCTCTTTTCCTCCAAACCAGATGATGAGTGCCATGCCGATGCCGCCGATCACCTCCATGAGTGGGTGCTGAATGCGACGATAGCGGGTATCTTCCATGATCACGCCAAAGAGTTTATGGACTTGGGCCGCAAAGCGTTTTGATTCGTATCGTTCCATGGCAAAGGCCTTGACCACAGGTGCGCCGGTAATGGACTCGTGGATGATGTTTGAGGTCACAGCCGTTTCTTCCTGCAAGGTGGTGCTGATTCGACGAAAGGCGCGGCCGAATTTGACAATGGGGAAAGCTGCTGCCGGCAGAAAGATAATGGAAAGTAGGGCCAGCTTCCAGTTCATGGTAAAGATGACGCCGAGCAGAAAAATGACCTGGAAAAAGTCCCTCAGCAGCCCTACCACAACGGTGGAGATTGCACCCTGCATGAGATAGATATCAGAGATGATGCGCGAAATGATCTCGCCTGTGGGGGTTTTATGAAAAAACGAAAGGGATTGCATGTGGATATGGTCAAACAGCCTGACCCGCATGTCACGTATGACAGTTTGGCCGACCTGTTCCAGAAGATAGAAATTCAGACCGTAAAAAAGGCCTTTAATCAAAAATAAAGCAACCAGTGCAAAGGGAAGGACGGCCAGAAAAAAAGTGTTTTTCTCAAAGAATATTTTGTCAAGAAGAGGTTTGACCATATAGGCCTGACCACCAGTCAGCCCGGCAACGACAAGGGCGGCAATCATGGCAAGGATGAACTTGACTTTGTAAGGCCGGATGAGGAGATAGAGGCGAGAAAAAAGCTTTTTATTGGATGCAAGGCTTGTTGACATGATATATTGAAAATATATTGTGAATATAGAAAAGCTATAAAGTGATTTTATGTAGTAATATAAATAAGAATATTTCATTCCTCGCTTGTTGAGGAAAACTCTATCAACACTTAGAGTAATTATTTTGTATCATTACTATCCGTTTATTGTATGGAATTTAAGTGAGTTAATGGACGTTCTTGGTTTGTTTAATCTTGTTTTCTCCGATTTGAAAATAATTCCTCTCGCACGGAGAGCATCCACAGCGATATTGAGACATTCCATTAAGGGCTGTGTTCCTGTATAAAGTTCTAAGTCTGGATGGATTGGTGGCTCATAGGGTGAGGAAATACAAGTGTAACCTTTAATATTTCCTTCCCTTGCTTTTTTATACAGTCCTTTGACATCTCGTTGTTCAAGGGACAGTTGCAGTAAATTTCAATAAAGTCGTCGGGGCCGATGATCTCTCTGATTCGATTCCGGTCTTCTGTGAGGGGCGAAATAAATGCAGTGAGTGAGATTACCCCTGAATCAAGGAAAGGCCTTGTCATTTCAGTAATTCTCCGCAGATTTTCCCGTCGATCTCCCATGCTGAAGCCAAGGTTACCGCACAGCCCATGCCTGACGTTGTCGCCATCAAAGACATAGATTCTTTTGCCCTGTAGGTGCAACCGTTCCTCAACGGCATGGGCAATGGTTGACTTGCAAGAACCGGAAACGCCGGTAAACCAAAGATTGACGCTTTGATGGCCGTTTAATGTCTCACGACGAGGACGGGTTACAGAAGCGTTATGTCTTGTTACATTGGGTGAGCTTGTCATTTGTTTATAGGTTCAGTCTATAATGTCAGTGTTGTCCGTTTAGGAGATACCTTTTAGGTAAAATACTTATCATCAACGAGTTCCATTTTTGCAAAAGAGGGAATGCGCCCTTTTCCTTCGGATTCTCGTAGATAAGTGCAGATGTCTCTAGTTTGATTATCTACAAAAGAGAAATTGAGGGGATTCTGAATTCTTGATGGATTTTACAATTCCGGACAATGTTAATTTTTTATAGCTTCAATATGAAAACATGTTTACTTTACTAACAAGAAATTCGAAAGTTTTATTTGGTTTTTTTGTCTGCTCTTATCAAGAGAGGTAGAAACTAATAATTACTTTTCAGTAATTGAATAGTCTATGAGGTCTAACGTGTTTAGAATATTATCTGTTACATTTGTGATGTTGTTGGTATTAAATATCGGTCAGGCCTTCAGTCAGAAGGTCGATATTGTATCAGAGAAGAATGTTGTTTCTCTTGATTTGAGAGATAAGCCCCTTAAGCTGGTTGCTGAAGAAATTCTCAAACAAACAGGAACGATGGTTATGTTTGATAAAAAATGGAATGAGTTGCCAGTAAATGGACAATATATAGGAATTCCTTTAGAAGAGTTTTTTTGGAGAGCTCTTCGTAAATATAATATTTCTTTGTCTTTTGATGAGAAGCGTAATCTGGTTAATCTTCGTTTTTTTGGGGATAGTAACATTGTAAAAATAAACAATGATACTTTGATAAATGAGAATGTTTCTAACAAGCAACTGCGCGAAGATATTAAAATGTTGCATAAGCAGCAGCATCAGGAATTGCAGACCAATCTTAATGACCCTGAATTTGTTGATCCTCTAAGTGGCATGAAATTGGTTGATATTCAGGAAATGCATGTTGCTCAACAGGCAGAACTTGAAGAATTGCGTAATGACCCGCAAACAATTGAGCCTGAAAGTGGTATGACAAATGCTGAAATTAAAAGTTTGCATGGTGCTCAACAGGCAGAACTGGAACAGTTGCGTAATGATCCGAAAGTAATTGAGCCTGAAAGTGGTATGACGAAAGCTGAGATTAGAGACCTGCATAAAGTTCAACATGCAGAGTTGGAACTGTTGAAAAAAGAATTCAGAAATTCAGGATCTTGAACTCGTTGGGCTGAAAGAAGGAAGATGGGGCTTATTTTAGCAAAGAAGGTTGGAGGTAGTATTGAATTGGTTTGATATATGCTATAAAATGTTATTTATTAAAAATATTCTTGTAAAATAAGTTAAAAAAAAGTATTCTAAATAAGTAGTCCAGTTGTCTAAACTTAAAAAAATGGAGGAAGTTATGAAGAAAAAATTTATTTCCGCAATTCTTGCAATGTCTTTTATTGGTTTGTCTGCCGGGTCGGTGTTTGCAATGGATTGTGCCACTGTAAGCATTACAGGGATTGGTACAACCCCATATACTGACTCTGGTCTTTTTGTAAAGGTCAAGAACGAGTCAGGTGTTGCATGTGGTGCTTTGGCGAATGGAGCTACTATGCAGTATTTTTTGGATACTAATAATACTGATCCCACCTATGCAACCTTGTTGACAGCGCTCAGTTTGCAGAAAAAAATGTATATTCAGACTAGTGGTACCGGAACCGTAAACTCTCTGTTGCTTGTTGCAGCCATAAAAAATTAATTATATTAAATAAATATTGGCCTTGAGCTAATATTTATTTTTAAAACAGTCTGATGTCAGTAGTATATGACACAGGCTGTTTTTTTTTGTTCACTGGAGGTATGTAACTTGGTGTTTTTTAATGAGAATTGAAGCGTTAACCTTCTTGAGGTTTGTTGCAGCAATCATTGTTGTGTTTTTCCATTTTGGAAAAAAGACGGAACTGGCTAGTTACGCGCAACAATTTATTCTTTCCGGTCCAATGATGGTGACGTTCTTTTTCGTTTTATCCGGTTTTGTTATGATGGTCGCGCATTATAATAAGAACAAAGAAACCTTGAGAAACTACTATATGGCACGAATTGCCAGGATAGTTCCCGTTTATATGCTTGGTTTGTTCTTATCATTCTATCTTTACTTCAATCAAGGAGGTAATGATGTAATATCGCTTCTGCTAAGTATCACATTTTTGCAATCGTGGTTTCCTCCATATTCACTATCGCTGAATGGCCCCGCTTGGTCTTTATCGGTAGAAGCTTTTTTTTACCTGGCCTTCCCTTTTATTTTATTTGCAGTTAAAAAAAGCTGTATCTCATGTAAAAAATTCACAATATTGTCCCTTGTGTTCTATCTTTTTTCACAAGCCATTTTGTCAAACTTGTTGAACGTTAAGTTTTATAATGGCTTCCCGTCAATTTCTCATGATCTTATCTATTATTTCCCTCTATCTCATAGTTGTAGTTTTGTCCTTGGTGTTTCGGGTGGGTATATTTATGCAAAACACACGCAATTCTTTAATAAGACGGGATTTTTGCCAATCATTGTATTGATTTTAACTTTTTTTGTAACTTGTCTTACACTCCAAAATTCTCGTGCTCTAAGTGGGATAGTTGGATTTCCATTGGCATATGGATCGAGTTTTTATTCTTTACTCTTTATATTGTTGATTTTGAGTGTAGCATATTCCAAAAGCATCATAACAAGTTTCATGTCAATGCCTTTTTTGGTTCTTTTAGGTGAATCCAGCTATGCGCTATATATCCTTCAAAAACCTCTGTACACGATCTATCATAAATATATAGCAAGGCATTTTGAGTTAAGCTTAGACGGTCATTTTTATTTTTTTATCTTTTTACATATTTTGACCTCAATTTTGGTATTTTATCTCATCGAGCGTCCTTGTAAAAAAATGATCCTTAATGCTAATAGATGTTAAATTTCTGGATATCATTCATTATAAGACTGTTGCTTGAACAGAGTTCGACTATTCTTTTGTAAAAGTTATTGATGGAATTTACTACCTGATAAATATTTCTCGATTTAATAATTTCTATTTTTCATTGCAATGAAACAAGACAGATTAATTTCGGTTATAGTACCAAATTTCAACAATTCTCTCTATCTTGAAGAATGTTTGTTGAGTGTGATTCGTCAAACATATAAAAATATTGAAATTATAGTTGTTGACGATGTGTCAACGGATCATTCTGCTGAAATTATTACTGATTATTCAGTGAAAGACCATCGTATTATGCCTGTTTTTAATGTGTGCAATGTCGGTGTTGCCCAAAATAGGCATAACGCGATAATGATGAGCAAGGGGGAGTTTATAACGACTCTGGATAGTGATGATATCTTCTTTCGGGAGGACAAGTTAGAAAAAGAACTAGCGTGTTTACTGGAGCGAAAGACTTCTAATGGTGATAGTCTCATTGTGTTTTCTGGGATTGTTTTAATTGATTCTGATGGTGCAATCATAGGAAAGCAACATGCGAATATTCAGGAAGGAATGTTGCTCAATGCTATTTTTAGCAGGACGTGCATGGTCCCCAGAGATTTTCTTTTCACTAAAGAACAATATTTAAAAGCTGGGGGTTTTGATAATCGGATTGCAATTTATGAAGATTGGGATCTTAAAATCCGATTGGCAAGTGAAAATAAGTTTTTCTATAGCGGAATTGACGGCATCGGTTATCGACGCCATGGGAAGGGGCTTTCAGCTATTTCTCCTTTACGTCATATTTTGTGGCTTCATCATATTTTTGTTAAAAATATAGGTCTTTTACAGTCTAAAAGAATCAAGACGGTTATTTTGTTTTATAATTTTTTGTGGAAGCTCTTTATAAATCATTTCAGAAAACGGTATCAGAAATATGTAGAAAGTATGTCTAAAATTTGAAGCAGTATACTCCACATCTCCTTTAAAATAAAAAGGAATTTGCTTTTAACTATTTGTTGTGCGTGGTCCAATATGTCGTTTTTACTTTTTTATGAGTAACAACTTATTATGATGAATATACCCGTTGTTGTTGCAGCATTTAATAGGGGATCTGCCTTGAAAAGGTTGTTATCTTCTTTGCTTACAGCACAATATGTAGATATTGTTAAGCTCATAATCAGCATTGATGGTGGTGGTTCATCAGAAGTCATTCAGGTGGCAGAACAGTTTGAGTGGCCTTATGGTGAAAAAGAAATTGTTCTTCATTCCGAAAATTTAGGATTGCGTAAGCATGTTCTTTTTTGTGGGGGTCTGACAAAATTATATGATGGCATTATTTTACTTGAAGATGATTTGTTTGTTTCTCCATCATTTTACCATTATGCCATAAATGCCACTGAGTATTACAAGGATTGCTCGAATCTCAGTGGTATCGCACTTTATTCGTTGAGATATAATGAGTCAGCGTCTCTTCCGTTTTATCCCTTAAATGATGGGTCTGATGTTTTTTTTATGCAGTTGCCGTGTTCGTGGGGACAACTGTGGCTCAAGAAACATTGGCTAGAGTTTGAAGATTGGTATGAAGCGAATGGTGATCTTATCTTGCAGGATGATCATTCACTTCCCAATAACGTAAGGCGCTGGCCTGATACTTCTTGGAAAAAATATTTTATCAAATATATGATTGAAAATGATAAGTATTTTGTCTATCCCAGGTGTTCTTATACAACTAATTTCGGAGATAGTGGACAACATCATAAATGGACAAAACTTTTTCAGGTTCCTTTAGTTTATGGTGAGAAAAAGATATTTGATTTTGTTGATTGTCAGCAGTCAATGGCAAAGTATGATGTGTTTTGTGAAATACTTCCTGATAGCTTGTCACAACTGAGTAAGGACTTTAAAGGGATTGAGTTTGTTGTCGATTTATATGGAGCGAAAGAAAAGCATCTCTTTAATAAAGAATATGTGCTTACCTCTAAGCCATGTAGTCAATATCGAGCCACCTATGGCAAACATTTGCTGCCAATAGAATGCAATGTGATTTCTGGTATTCCTGGGAAAGAGTTGTTTTTGTCGCGGAATGAACATGTAAGTGAAGCCGTGTCTGTTGATATTTATTTGGAGCGTCAATGTTGTAATGCTGATGAACAGTTGTTTTTTTATAATATTGATTATATTCACTTTTACAATTTGAATGAATGTCGAAGAAAGTATCAGGAAGCTCAATTGAGAAGTGAAAGGATTGAGGAGAAATTTCGGGGGTCTAAATTGACAATTCAAGAGATGGATCAGAAACTTCGAGAGATGGATCAGAAACTTTGCGAAGCTCAAATGAGTATTGAAACAATTCGTAATAGTTATTCATACAAGATTGGGAGTAAAGTAGTTTTTCCCTTGAGTTTATTAAAAAAACTTTATAGAAAAATTTACTAATTCCCCCCTGTATCACTAAGCATGAGAGTCCTGTAATGTATCTATTATGTCCATTTTGAACGCAGTGAGAAGTTTTCGCTGAGTGATATCTTTAAGAAATTATTTTCGTTACTTGAAATAACAGAACTTACGGTTTCTAAAATTTTTGAAAGAATCTCTATTGTATTAATATCATTTAATATTCTGGGTTGTGAAAATACTAATGCCAAGTCGAATCAAAAAATTCTTGATAGATATTTATTTGCAACGGAGGGTGATTTATGAACTTGCTAAACGTGATTTCCAGCAACAATATATGGGATCATACCTTGGTGTTATCTGGGTGTTTCTGCAGCCACTTATTTTTATAGGAATTCTTTATGTAGTTTTTACCTTTGGGTTTAAATCCGCACCGACCACATCTATGCCATTTGTAGTCTATCTTATTTCGGGGATGATTGCATGGATGTACTTTTCGAATATCTTGAGCGTTACAACAGGTGTGATTGTCAGTTATGCTTTTTTGGTGAAAAAAGGTGACTTTAGACTCAGTATTTTGCCAATTGTGAAAATATTGAGTGCATTGGTCCCTCATTTATTTTTTGTTGTTCTTGCTATTATAACTGCATGGATAAATGGCTATCCACCATCCTTTTATACATTACAGGTTTTTTATTATTTGTTTGCTATGGTTGTTTTATTGCTTGGCCTCAGTTGGATTACATCTTCAACAAATATTTTTGTGAAAGATGTTTCCAAGGTAGTATCGATCGTTGTTCAGTTTGGTTTTTGGTTGACCCCTATTTTCTGGCAAATTGAAAAAATTCCAGCTGCGTATCAGTGGATAGTTAAGCTTAATCCTGCATATTATATTATTACCGGTTATCGAGACTCACTGGTGAGCAGAATTCCATTTTGGTCTCATGCATGGGAAACGTTTTTGTTTTGGGGGATGACTGTTTTGATACTTTATACTGGTATAAATGTTTTCGGGCGGTTACGACCACATTTCGGAGAGGTCGTGTAAGTGAAAGATACTGTAATTCGCCTTGAGAATGTTTCAAAATATTACAAACTTTATGATTCGCCTAAGGACAGATTAAAGGAGGCATTACATCCTTTTGGTAAAAAGTATCATAGGGAGTTTTTTGCCATTAAAAATATTTCATTAACGGTGCAACGGGGAGAAGTTCTTGGAATTGTAGGAAGAAATGGGAGCGGAAAGTCAACTTTGCTTAAATTGATATCCAGTGTCCTTGTTCCTAGTAGTGGTACGCTGACAGTACAAGGTAAAGTAAATGCCTTGCTGGAGCTTGGGTCAGGATTAAATCCTCAATTCACAGGTCTTCAGAATATTTATTTGATGGGTAGTATTAATGGAATAGCTCAACATGACATGGAAGAAAAAATTAAAGAGATAATCGAATTTTCTGAACTTGGAGAATTTATACATCAGCCTTTAAAAAGTTACTCCAGTGGCATGAAGGCTAAATTGGCATTTGCTCTTGCCACATCAATCTTGCCGGAAATTTTAATTTTAGATGAAGTCCTGTCGGTTGGTGATGCTTTGTTTCGCAGGAAATCCTTTGCCAGAATGGAACAGTTGATTTCAGAGAACAGGACGGTTCTTTTTGTCAGTCATAATGAAGAGAGTGTGAAAAGTATTTGTACCAGGGCAATTCTCTTGGACGGGGGAGAGATGTTGTATAGTGGGGAGCCTGCTGAGACAGTCAATTACTATACAGAACTTTTGCACTCAAAAAATCGGAAGAAAGTTATTGAACAGAAGATATTACGAAAAGCACCTGTGCAGAGTAATATAGAACCAGAAAAGAATGAAGAAGAGGTGATCCAGACTAAGTCGAAGCAGTATGTTAAAATTCATGATGCTGAGATTAAAGATATCAGCATCAGAACTAAAACTAGAGGGGATCGTGTTAAGGTTTTAATGAATGGGGAAGAATATATTATTCGTGTTATTGTATTTCTTGAGAATGCTTATGATAATGTGTCCCTTGCCATGTCGATAAAAAATGAGAAGGGGATTGTTGTTACAGGGATATCTCCACGACTTTCTGGGAAAACAGTTGATAATAAGAAAAAACAGGCTTCATTCGTACTTGAGTACAATCTCACATGTTGTCTTTGTGCATCCGTATATTTTTTGGATGTTTTTTTAATGGGAGATGTGGGTGCTAATAATGAAGTGTTATGTTATGTCAATGATGCTGTGGCGTTAAAAGTTATTGATTCGAGAACTGACGCCCAAATGAGATTTGGATTAGTCTCTCTTGTGGAACTAGTAGATGTCAGGTCGTGATATAAAAAAACGATTTTGCTCAGTAGTATTAACGTGGTGGAATGTTTATGGTACCCCTCCCCCCCCCGATTTTTTCGGGGGATACAATAAAAGCTTGATAGTTACGGAATAATATAGAAGCTCCTTTAACGTGAACCACTCAACGTCACAAAAATTGAGGATTAAACAACATAGGTTTTTTTTATACGAGATAGAATTGTGAGTACAATGTGGTTTGGATTTCGAAATGTCGGCGGAAGATGTTATATGGCAGCAATTCCCGCACCCGCTTCCATCCCTATGTCTACAGGGGCTGACGACAACTGTTTCGTAAACTTTGACACAAATTCAGCCAATTCCTGATAGAGTACATGTTCATTACGGAATCATACAGCTACGCATGGTAACATACTGTTTTTATTGTAAGAAATAGTTTCAGGTAACACGATTATTTTCTTGACATCGGCCTTGAGGTATGGCGTTTTTTTCTTTGTAGATTCAGATACTTACAAAGGAGGAACGCCATGTCTACACTCAAAACCTGTTGCAAGCAGCATCGGAATGCTGCCAATTCAATTCGTAAAATAAAAATGCGCTTTCATCTCAACGCCGATGCCCTGTTTG
>VMSP01000074.1 GCA_013792135.1 Desulfocapsa sp.
ACAAAATGAGACCGACAGGTCCGTGAGGGGTCGTTTGCTGTCATTTTTTCTCCTGTCAGGCTGGATTTTTTGGGGTTGGCATGTGGCTCATTTTTACCTCTTTTGCAATGAATGGAAGACTTGCTTTCCTTACTGTTTCTGTAAAAGACAATAGCATATTATGCTAAATATTTCAAGATGTTATATTGTATTTAAATGTGACAAAGTAGAATTAACCATTATATTTTTAGTAAATTTATTTCTGATTAATACTGTCAAGCATTGAATACCTTCCCATAAGACAGCTGTTCACCCAGCTGTCGGGCATTTTGGCAATCATTACTGAAATGCGCGTCTCGGTATGCTTTCTTTGCCTCGCCGGTGGCGTTGGCTTCGTACAGACTATAATCGTTATATTGTGTGGTGTTGTTAGCCAAGACCATCTTGCATGAACCAAATTCCCGCTCCAGAGTCGCTCTCGTGCGGCCAAAGGTTACATCGTACCCCATGGTTTCAAACAGTTCGCTTGGGATATTCATGGTATAAATGAGACCCACTGGAATTCGCCGTGGAAAGTGACTGGTGGTGTAATCCGCATAATTGAGATACGGGAAACACAGGCGCTCGATGAGGGCACGGGTTGCAGCGGATTCACTGCCATAATAGACGGGCGTAGCGATGAGTATGGCATCGATCCCACGAACTTTTTCCAACACCGGTTTCAAATCATCCTTAACCACACAAACGATGGGTCGTTCCTTGTCCAGACGTTTGCATGAAAAACAACTAATACAGCCGGAAAACTGCATTTTGTACAGATTGAACATTTCCACCTCGGCACCGTTTTCACGTGCGCCGCTGATGGCGTTGTCAAGCATTGTTGCTGTATTACCTTTGAGTCGTGGGCTACCGTTAAATGCCAAAATTTTCATATGACTTTCCTTGTGCTGCTTCTATCAGAAGCGGGGAAATTTCGATTGTTTTGTTTCATTTTTTGTATGGTTAACGCCGCTTTTCAGTGGGCGCGGCTTTTTGCGCTCTGCTGCAAAAGAATTGGTAGCGTTGTCAATAGGAGACCTGAGGAAAAGCCCTCCCGATTACATTTCTATGCGTCAAAGCCGTTGTAGTAATAAGCCAGTCGAACCTTGGTGACATTAAGGGCGCCGCTCGGGCTCCACTTGCTCACATTTGC
>VMSP01000177.1 GCA_013792135.1 Desulfocapsa sp.
ACCCCTCGCAATGCCTCCAGAGCGACCTTCGCTTTGAACTCGGGAGTATGGAACTTTCTCTTCTTCGCTTCACTCATATTGTCTTGTCCCTGGTGGTTACGTATAGCTTAAACTACTGTCTCAAAACTGGGGTCCACTATAAAAAATTCAGTAACCCGTTCGGTATTGGTGGTGATGATTGCTTCTGTTCTGGTTCGGCTGTTTTGATACAACTCTACGATTGGCTCAATGTGAGAATCAGCATGGAGGATAAACTGAACAATACTGTCGTGAGGCATGCCTGCCCTGAAAATTCCCTCTAATGAGGTCATTGTCGATTCACCGGCGTAGGTAAGCGGAACGCACTCCCATATCATCCCAAAGGTGCTGTCCTGATTCACATAGATTTCATGTTGCTGGTCGTAGGCGAGATAGTTCAAGAAGGCAGAAAAGGGGTGCCGCTTGGTCAATTTAGCCAGATCGCTGTGTTTCAGGTATTCGGTGTTGCCGTAGATGACCCGTTGCAATAAATCAATCATTGTCTTGCCTTTGGCTTTTCACTGATATCGGTCAGAACCCATTGCGATTCTTTCAGTTTTAAATAGACATAGCGCGTCATAAACAGTTCGTCGCTTTCCCCTTTGTAAGGCAGCATCAGCACCCGCATGATCTTGGGTGGTTCAAGCATGGGCTTGTCCGGTTCCTCCAGGAGTTCCGTGAGCACCTTGTAGCGGCTGTCTTGAGCGGTTAGCTGGTTTTTATTGGTATTTGAAACTGGAGGATGGCAGGGGATCTTATCACCACTTACGTTTGTGCAGGTTGCAGCCTCATCAGCATTATTCGCATCAGGGAATCTGGCCTCCTTGTAAGCGGATGGTGTGTCAATGCACTTGCCGGCATCATCTTTGGTCCGGCATTTGAAGTTTTCTTCGTAAGGATTGATAATACTTTTGAACCCACTGCAACCGGTCAGAAGCAACAGGAACAATAAAGGGAGAACGATAGACAGTGATTTCATCATAATTCCTGATCTCTTTTATTTTCTTTGATTTCCAAATCCTTACCTTCCGAGACAATGACGGTAATTTTCTTGGTGGCAGCCACTTCGATTACTGGAGTTGTCTGTTTTGCCAGATCCATGTAAAAATCTTCCAGAGTGGTCGAGCCCTTGGATAATCCGCCACCTATGGCATATTTACCGATTTCTGCGGCATCAACATTTGAGGTTGTACCACCAGTAAGGGTGGATGTTGAGGTTGTGGTGGCCGCTGCTTTTAACGCTTCACCAGCTCCACCGAAAATACCGGCTATGATCGCCCTGGCTGTGGCCGCACCCATGCGGGAAACTACTCGTCCAGAGAGGCCAACCTTGGAGTCAGAATCAGTTACAAAGCCCTTGATCGGGGTATCAATAACGGCACTGCCTTCGTTGGACAGACATGAAAGTGAGACTAAGCGCACATCGGCTCGTTCTTTGTCCAACCTGCCTACCGCCTCGGCAATGACAAAACAGCCGGACAGATTCGCCTTAATGTCATTTGGCAGCACTGCCGGGGTCTGGATACGGAGCAAAAGAGGTTCGGAGTTGCCCCCCTTGGCACCGCTCGAAGTAGCAGCATCGAAACCTGTCAAAAGGTTCGCCTCCATGAAGGAAGGAGGGAGATAAACTGTCCGGCCTTTTTTTTTACCGTCATCTTTGGGAATAGCTGTCTGGTTGGAAACAACCGCAATCTTGCCCACGATCTTTTTTTCCTTCTGCTGGCCCCCACGACCACCTCCTTGAGGTTGCGGCCCCAAGTTGCGTCCGCCCATAACGGGTGCTTCTTGCAATAACGGATTGCCTTTTTCATCCAGCACAGGTTTTCCCTTTGCATCCATCAGCGGTTTTCTACCGGTTTGACTGTTTAATTGGCTGGTTAATTGTTCAGGGCTGGGGATAACTAATTTCTTGTTTTTTTCGTCTTTGTCTTTCTGCTTTTCAATATCCAGAAAGTCGGTCTGGCTTTTTTGCAGATCATTCACGGCCTTTTTCAGGGTATCAATCTGCCGACCCTGGTCCTTGAGCATGGTTTTTTCAATCATGTCAGGGTCAAGATGGATAACCTTGTTTGATTTTACCGCAGCAATGTCTATCCGTTTGGCACGGGAATTATAGCCAGTAACCGCGATTACCAGAACAACGAGACCCACTACCGACCAGACCAGAGCCTTTTTCTTATCTGGTGTCAGGTCCCTAAACCGTTCCATCAAGGTCATTGCGATTGCTCCCGTTTCTCAACCACAAACACCCTGGTTGCCTCTCCGGTATTCAACACATGATCTTCTATCGCCACGGCCAGGATTGATTCACTGATACCAAGCGACAAAAAGGTTTTTTCCTGTAATTCCATCTTTTCACTCTTGGTTGAAGCAACCTTATATTGCTTCAGTCGCAATCCAACCCCCTCTACATCCACGGTCTGCATCAGGTTGACGCTTAGATCACCACACAGGGGGATCAGGGTATCAGCATTTGAAACCTTGTAGCTGGATGGATAACCGCCTTCGTAGCCTTCACGGATGATTTGCAAGACCTGTTTTTCCAAAGGCAGATTTTTGTAATGGTCGATGTTTTTTTTAAAAACATCTTTTGCTGGTGCGGCCAGATGCAGGGTCACAGAGGCGATTTCATGAGGTTCCGCAATCAGGGTATAGACTGCACCATTGCAGACAACAAACAACTCGCTGGGGGTTTCGGCATACATCAATTCTCCGTTCATTTCCTCGGCCTTGAACTTGACAAAGGCGCTATTGCCTGAGAAATGACCAGTAACGCCCTTTTCCTCTGAATAAATCAGGTCACTCATTGGCCCGGAACAGACAATCCGGTTGATGTCACGATTGGACAACTGAACGATAGTTGGCATTTCGGCGGCGATAAAGTTGACCGGCACTGGTTCGTCAAAGGCTGCGGTTGAATCTCTTTTTGGTTTGATTGGTTTTGGTTCCCTTATAACAGGGGCCTGTGTTGGAAGAATAGAGGTCTGGTCTTTCAGGTCACGAGACTGTTTTTCTTCTGGGGCTGGTGGGGCTGGAACGGGAACAGGTGGTTGCCCTTCTTGTTTTGCCTGCGCCACCAAATCCGTCAACGGAATAGTTGGAGCCGCTGGAACAGGCGGTTGATTTTCTTCGGCCTGTACCGAGGATGCCGCCAACAATAGGCACAGACTTAATTGTATGATTTTTTTCATTTCGCTTCCGTCTCCGCATTGTCCATCTTCCTTTTGGCATCTGCGTTTTTCTTGAGCTGCGCGTCTGTTTCTGCCTCTGCTTTAAGTTTTTCAGCATCCGCCTTGATATTTTTCTCCTTAAACTCGCTAATCTCAAAACGACCATCACGAATGCGATAAGCGACTACATAGGTTTTGGCTGCCGTTTCAAGTTTTGTATCTCCAGCGAACTGCACTAAATTCCCAAACATTTCTATAGTGCTTTCCCCTAAAGTGATTTTCTCCATGTAAAAGGTTGAACTGACCTGTGATTCTTCAATCCGGCCAGCCAGGGAGTACCAGCTTTTCGATGCTTCGGGATAGGCTTCGGGGGTATAGAGAGCAAGGAGATCATTAAACTGCCCTCTGGCTGTTGGTGGGGAGTAGGTGGTGGCCAGATTGACAATCTTCCTGCTGATGTCTTTAACGTATGACTCAGTAGGCTGGCCCTGGACAAACTCTACCGTCCCGGTCATAGTGGGGGGAATCAGAATGGTACGCTGGTATTTAACGGCCCGATATACCATCATGGAATTAAAACAGACTGCTACGGCCATAACCCCGACCACAAATTTAAGCAGTCTGTTTTCCACGAATAAATTACTGGATTTTTGTACGAAAATATCTGCTTTCACTCGTGAAACTCCTGCTGAAAATAGTCGGGATAGTTCTTCATTTTGATCAGGCCAAAGACATAAAGGACATGTTTCAAAAATCCCCGGGCCTGAGATCGTTTGGTTTTGGTGTAGGAATACTGAGACACCAGAAAGATAACCCACATCAGCTTGCCGTAGAGTAAGGCCAAGGTTAAGAAGAAGAGGAACAAAACCAGCTCATCCACTTCAAACCAAAGAACCTGAAACGGTTTGGACAGATATTGTGGGAATTTTCTGGCGATCATTGTTCGTGTACCTCGTTACATGATTATGGAGCCGATTGTCTGCACCACGGTACTTGCAGAAAGCAGGAACGCACCACCAAGGATAACGCCGGCTGCAGGGAGTATCATTTGCCGGATAGCAAGGATGGCCGCAAAAACCATCGCGGCAACACCTGCGACAAATCCAATCGGGCCAAGCAAAATCTTATTCACTGCAATGTCGTACAGGTCATAGGCAAATGAACCAGCCGCAGGGGTTGCCATAGCGAAGACATTGACTGTCTGGAGCAGTAAAACGGTTAAGATGGCAAAAAAAGTGACTTTTTTCATGATTGCTTCTCCTTTTGTTGCAGTTGTTGCACGAGATTGTGCATTTTTTCGTTAGTTTGATCTCCACCCTTCGGTTGCCTTCGGGGTTGCTTCCGTAAATCATCCCTTTCCCTTCCGCTGAAGCCACCTTGTAGCCGTTCCCCAGAAGCAGGGCGGCAACGGTCTCAGCCCGATGCCTGGAAAGTTTCTGATTCTGGCTTTCCACTCCAAGCGAACAGGTATAGCCGGAGAGATACAGAGGACAGGCGGCACAACACTCTCGCAACTCCATCAGGAGCTTGCTGCTGGCATCCGGGGATACCCATGCGCTTCCCAGGTCAAAATAAACCACAGGAAATGGACGGCTTTCTGGTCGGGCGTAAAAAGTTGGTTGTCTTTTAATGACAAAAGTTTGATGGATTGGAATTTGTACAGGTGTGTTTATCACTGGCGAGTAGCTGTATAAATCCTGCCGAATTTCAAGCCCCCAAACCGGACTACAAATCGAACTGGAGAACATAAAAAATGCTCCGATAATCAGGATGATTTTTTGAGTTTGTTTTTTGGCTTGAATCATCATTTCTGTCGCATTAAAGAAACTACTGTTTCTTTCTCTTAGTTCATGTTTTTGTCGCATCTTTTCATGGTCATTTTGTAACTACAATTTCACTTTTTTCAGGGTCATTATTCGACTTTTCCATGATCTCATGTTGAAGATTTTGAGCTTGTCTTTCTTTGGCTCTATGGACTCTTTTTCGTACCCGATAAAGTTTGATAATATCAAAAGCTGACATCTTGAAACGGAAGGTTAATTCAATTTCTGGTATCAGGTATCTCATAAAAATTCTTTGGTCTGGTTCCAGGTTCATGAACCTGGAGTACACATAGCGTTCCCATTTTGTTTCCAGATCACAGGTGTCAAGGAGTGCTTTTCTGTCTTTTATGTTTTTTCTATGAAGCTGAGGTCTCAAAAATTCATGCATCCCCCAAAGAGTTTCCATCAATTTTAAGCCGATTAAATCGTTATCTGTGAGCGGATCGCTGATAAATTTATTTCTCGCAATCCATCTGAGCGTTTTAAGGGGAATTTTAGAGGTTTTCGCATATTCTTTGATGTCCATAACCCTCTATTCTCCTGATAGAATTTGATAAAATCCTTCTGACCGATTGGATATGAATCCCAAAATGACTGGCAATCGTGTTAAAGTTGACGGGATTTGGCTGTGAGAGAATCCACTGGGAGACCTGCCTTTGTCGATCAGTTAGTGCAGACAATGCCTCGGCAATAACTGATTCATCCAGATCAGAAGATTCATTCAGGTCAGGGGATTGTTCTTTTTGTATTGCCACGGTTGCCTGTTGTTCGTTTGCCAAGGCAACACCAGCGGCCATTTGGATACATCTGGTGCGAAAGACAATACGGAAATACTTGCTCGTTAAGGACAAATCCTTGTTTTGATCGATTAAGACCGAGATTACCTGATACACGGCAAGCTGAGCCTCTCCGGCCAAGTCGTAAGAATCGCATGACATATACCGATAATATGGCGCGGCTATGCACCATATCAACACCCTATTGGAGTGCACCCAGGATTGAGCCAGTGGCCAGATAATTTTTTTATCTGCACTCACATTTCTACCGTGTTAAAATTACGGTTGATTTTCTTCTGCGACCAAGTGGCTGCTTTGCATTTTCCCCTTTGAGTGATTTTTCCAAAAAAATGTCGAGGTCAATTTTTCGGAAAAGCAGTTTCCCTTTTTGTTGTTCAGATGGTCTTGAATATGGAATTATTCGTTGTTCTACGGCAAGCCGTCTAAAATGATCCGGCGAAAAACCAACATATTTGGCAGCTTCTTTCAGGCTCATCACCCCAGGAGAATTGGTTTTGTTGACCAAAAGATCAATAATTCGCCTTTGATTCTCTTCTATTGCTGCCAATCTGATATCAATATCCATAATCTTCTCATTTAGAGTATATAAGCTGCTCTACATTTTTTCTGATTTCTTCAGGAGATTCCCATACCCAGACAGATCTATCAATTCCAGTTACTTCCTCCAGTCGAACTGCTACCAAAGGAGGACAACGACGTTTACCCCGCATAATTTGATAGAAAAAGTCGGGGCCAATTTGGGCCGCAATGGCTATTTTCTTCTTGGTTGTTTTCTTTTTTTGTGTGCGCATGGTCTATTTTTTATTTATTTGACAAATAAAGTCAAATAAAAGTTGACCAAATATGCATAAATTGATTTTTTTCTTGAATTTATGGAGCAGTTGCTCTATTATTTCGTCATGACTCAATCAGTAGCCAAACAATTCCATGCCGCATTGACTCACTTGTTGAGTGAAGAGGGTAGGGGTGCGCAAACTCGTCTTGCCAGCGAACAGCAGATCGATCGCGGATACCTGAACGCTATTGTCAAACAGCGAAAGCTTGGGTCAGACAAAATTCGGGAAAGAATTGCCGATCATTTCAAGATGACCTTTGAGGAGATGCTATCGCTTGGGCGACGCATATTGAGCGGGGAAGATATTTCTGTATTGAAAAGAAATAAGATGGCAGAGGTACTTTCGAGTGCTCCCCATCTTGACGAACAGACAAAAGAAATCAGCAAAATTGACTTTTTCCCAAAGCAAGAGCTGGCGTCATTAAGTATCCCTGATAAAATCATACAAGTAATTGAGATACTTAACGCTGGTAGTGGCTATGATAATCTTATGTCTGATTTCATTGGTGCGGTCCATGATATGGTTAGCACCAAGAAAGAAAATGAGGCGTTGAAAAATCAATTAAGAGAGATTGAGACACGACTTGTTATCTTGGAGAAACAGACTGATTCTGAAAAAGAAAATATGCAAAAACTGGCATAAGGCATTCAGGGCGTAGGCGAAAAAGAAGTGCTGATGGAAAGATTATCTGGTTGTTTGAGTATGAATGAGAGCTTTGTTATCTTCTTGACCAGGCAGGATATGCAGGGATAAAAGTTGTCTTCGCTTCATTTTGCGGATTTTGAGTAAATTCTTTTGGGGCAGAGATTGTTGTCGAGTTGTGAAAACCAAGGCGATACAATGCCGCATCGTTGTAAGTGTTTTTTTGAAATTAGGACGATAAATAAGTATAAATTTAAAATTTATACAAAAAATATGTATTTTGTGGCGAATGTAACTGTTTTTAAGGGATGAGATGATTCTGGATGCGGTTAAGAACCGGTTTGCAGGATATGCGTTCTTGATTGAAAAATACCGATTGAGTGCCATGCGGAAAAAACAAGGGGCACCTTTCTGCACGGAAGCGGGCTGATTTTTACAGTTTCCTGGCCGATGACGAGGTGGCCAGAATAGAAAATGCTGTTCGTGCCGGATACTACAAGGATTGAATTCGATTTCCCTTGAATATATCCACCCTCGAAAAGTCAATTTGATGTTTTTATTCCAGCCCTAATGAGTTGATCAGATCAACAGCTTTTAATTTGTGATCATTGAGAAGATGGGTGTAGCGATGAACCATCTGTAGTGTTTTATGCCCCAGAATCTCCGCTAAGGTTCTGATATCTACTCCAGCCATGAGGAGATGGCTGGCTGCGGTATGGCGCAAGTCGTGGAGGTGTACATCTTCGAGACCTGCTTTGGTTCTGGCTGTTTCAAAAGACCGTCTGAAATAGAGACAAGGAAGACCGGTGCTCTTTTTTAAGGGTTCGCTACTCGGCGGTAAAAACACATACATGTCTTTTCCGGTGTCTGTTGGGCGGATGGAGCGAAGCACATTTTCAGCTACTTCTGTGAGCGGTACATACCGCATATCGGTTTTTGTTATTTCGAGCTTAACGAGTCGCGCATCCAAATCGACATCCCCCCATGTTAAACCAGCAGCTTCGCTTGGGCGCATCCCTGTGTGCATCATGACCAGGAGGTAAGGGTGAAGATTTTTGTTCCGGCTTTTTTGGGCGATATCCAATAATCTTTGGGCCTCTTCGTTGGTAAGAAAGCGGGTACGGCCATTACGAACCTTTGGTCGAGTTACTTCTGGTACTGGATTATCAACTTGAAGTCCCCATTCACGACGCGCAATGTTAAACATGTGGGAGAGTAGAGCAAACTCTTTTTGAATCGTTGATGGTAAAACGTTTTTCAGGCGCGCGTCACGGTAAACTACTAACCGTTGCGGGTTTACATCGGCCAAAGATATTTCCGAACCCATAACATTGAGGATCGCCTTAGCCGAATCTCTATCGCGACGCTCAGAGTTTGGTCGCTTTGTCGTTGAGACTTGATCTATATATTTATTTAACGCTTCAGAAAATGTTATTTTTTCTGCAGGCCGCGCGTCTTGGTAGCGTCCCATCCGCATTTCCCTTTCTATATTAGCAACCCAACTTTTCGCTTCGCCCTTAGTGTCGAAAGTCCTGGCTACTGGAGTAAAACCTTTAATTCGTACAGTAGCCGTAAACGTCGTTCTGCTTTTTCCTTTTCGGGTTTGAATGCGTGCCATAGCGTAGATCTCCCCATGTTTTTTTGTTCCATTTTTGTTCCACTTTTATGTCAAACCATACAATAATAAAGCAGAAAAAAGCAATAGCGAATGGAACAAATCACATAAAAAAAGGGGTTAACCAGTTGATACTTCTGGTTAACCCCTTGATTTTATTGGTGCGCCCGGCCCGATTCGAACGGGCGGCCTACGGATTAGAAGTCCGTTGCTCTATCCAGCTGAGCTACGGGCGCATATCTTTTGGAGAATTAATTATTTTAATCGAATGGGGGCAAAAAGCAACTGCATTTTCTCTCCCTCTCTTCTGCCTCAACTTTAAAAATTGAGCTCGGATCAGTTTTCTTTGATTAGATCCAACAGATCTTCAGTACTCATTTTGGCGCTGATATCGCTTCCTTCCAGCAAGCTTCCTGCAAGGTCTCGTTTTTCTTGATGAAGCTTGACGATTTTTTCTTCAATACTGTTTTTACAGATGAGCCTGTAGATGGTAACGGGTCGGGTCTGGCCAATACGGTGCGCTCGGTCAGACGCCTGATCCTCAATGGCTGGATTCCACCAAGGGTCCATATGGATGACGTAATCGGCTGCAGTCAGGTTCAGTCCGAGCCCACCGGCCTTGAGACTGAT
Source organism: Desulfocapsa sp. (assembly GCA_013792135.1). Taxonomy (GTDB): domain Bacteria; phylum Desulfobacterota; class Desulfobulbia; order Desulfobulbales; family Desulfocapsaceae; genus UBA2270. The sequence goes on from VMSP01000177.1 coordinate 9,532, forward strand.
GAGGAAAAGATCACTTTCGCCTGATTGGAATTCATCAACCTGTTGTTTGCGTTTGGCGCTGTTGGTTGAGCCATCCAGATATTTGTAGGCAATTCCCTTTCCATCCAGATATTCTCGCAGAATCTGCAAATGGCCGATAAATTGGCTGAACACCAGGGCCTTATGACGACCACCCAGCAGCTCCTCAACGACGGCAGCGAAGACTTCGAGTTTCGCACTGGAAAGATTGGTGTCAGGGGCAATCAGACGGGGATGGCAACAGGCCTGGCGTAATTTCATGATCTCAGTCAGGATCTGCAGATGCCTTCCCTTTTTCTCTTGATTGTTCTCCAGTGCCTGCAGCGCATTTTGTCGCAGGGCTTCATAGAAATGGGTTTCTTCCTTGCTCATGGCCACGTGGAGGGTTATCTCTGTCCGTGGCGGCAGCTCTTCCAGCACTTCCGATTTTATCCGTCGCAGGATAAAGGGACGAATGAGTTTTTTCAGTTTCAGCCGGGCCTCACGATCGTGGTAGCGTTCGATAGGAATGGCAAAGCGCTCATTGAAACGATTAAGTGATCCCAGCAGGCCCGGATTGATAAAGTGAAAGAGGTTCCATAGTTCTCCCAGGTGATTTTCGATGGGGGTGCCGGTGGTGAGGAGTTTGAATCTGGCCTGGAGTGCCATGGCGGCCTTGGAGCGTTTGGTCGCCGCATTTTTTATAGCCTGGGCTTCATCGAGAATAACGGCCTGCCATTTAACTTGAGAAAGAAGCTCATTCTCTTGTTGGAGCAAGGTATAGGTGGTGATCAGGAGATCAAATTTTCCTAATTCCTGAATGGTTTTTTGACGATCTTTTCCCGTCAGGGATTTGATGTTGAGAGTGGGGGCAAAGCGATTTACCTCTGACTCCCAGTTGGTAGAGACTGAGGTCGGGGCGATGACCAGAGAGGGACCTTCTGACGAGAGTTCCAGGAGGATGGCCAGGGACTGGATGGTCTTGCCCAGCCCCATATCATCGGCCAGGCAGCCACCAACACCCCAGTGCACTAGGCGGGAGAGCCAGTTGTAGCCTTCGAGCTGATAATCGCGTAATTCCGCCTGGAGAGTGGATGGCAGCTGGGGGGCGAAGGATTGAATATCCTTGAGTCTGTCCCGCTGCGCGTCCCAGCCGGCATCGGCATTAGTTTTTGCCTGTTCGATCAGTTGTTCAAGCGGTATGACAGCCAGGGGGTGAAGAAGGATCTCATCTCCACCGTCTGGATCGATTCCTTCCGAGTAGGTGTTCAGCTCTTCCAGTCGTTTTTTAAATTCCTGGGTCAGTGCCAGAAATTGTCCCTCTCCAATCTGCACAAAACGGCCTGAAGACCCTTTGATCTTGCTGAGAAGTTCGCGCAGGTCAATGATGGTATTCTGGTCAAGCTCTACGTGTCCGGACAGGCTAAACCAGTTTTGACGATTGGTCCGTATCTTCAGATTCAGGTTTTTTAGTGAAGCCTGATGGGTGATCGCCAGTTTTTCACCTTCAGGCCATTCAATGATGACCTTATCATGAATGGCCTGCAATTCCAACAGGGCCTGGAGGCAGTCATCTGGGTCCTGGAGGTGCCATTCCCGATCATTCTCCTGTTCGATATCAATGGCCAGATCAAGGATGGGGCAGGATTCTTCAATCTCTCTGGCATTTTCCTCTTCGAGTGCGAGATTACGACGGGTCTGCAGGCGTCTGCCTTGCACCTCAGCCATGATATTCTCAACACCCTGACCGGGTTTCAGATAATGAGTGCCTTCAACAAAGGGTTTGACGAACATCTCCAGCCGGAAACCAGTGCCAAAGGGGAGGAGGTGGATGTAGATGGATGGGTCTGCCTCGACAAATACGATATTGGTATTGCTTGAGGCATCGGCGGCGATTGCCGAATGGACCGTCATGTAGGAAGAGATATTGCCAATGGCGGTAAGTACCTGTTCACTCGCCTCAATAGGGACGCTGAGGCCATCGGGTCCCGTAATCTGGGCAATACGGCGATGATTGTCGTTAATGGAAATAATCTTGAAACGGTTGGGAGTCTCCTGGAAAACGGTAATAGAATCTTTGGTTACTGCCTGGGCGAAGCGGATGTGAAGCTGCCCGCCTCGCTCTTCCACCAGAAGCTCTGGTTCACCATCAACAAATTCCACTGCTGACGTGGGTGATTGGGTCAGGAAAAGCAGAGGATGGCCAATCATGGCGATCAGGGCTTTGTCCATGTTAAACTGATAGCTGATCCCATGGGTCTCTGGGTGTTGGATTTTTTTGATGGCCGCGCATATCTTTCGATCCTGGATGGTCAGATAGGGGAGCATCTCACCGGAATAGAGTCGGGAAAGCGATATGGGCCTGCCTTTACTCCATTGTCCACTGGGGGCGATCTTCTGTTCTTTCGGACTAATGGTAATAGCGTCATTTTTGTAGTCTATGAACCAGACCATTCTAATGGTCTGATCCTTGGCGGGCTGTTGTTGGACGGTGGTGGCCTGGATCAACGCCTGCAGGCTTCGTTTCCAGGGCTCTTCGGGTTCGAGAATGGAGACCAGCGAGACTTGTCCACTCTTTTCCTGGACAGTTTGAATGGTTGTAAGGTACTCACCGCTGTCTGCGGAGGTCTTGGCCAGAATGTCAGCCAGATTCAGAGTGAAAAAGTGATATTGGTAGGTCATGGCCTGTTGGTACAGGGCCTGGATCATTTTTTCGCTATCTGGAGTCAGAGTGCTGTTCAGCCAGTAGCTGCAAAGTCCAGCAAAAAGGATGGTCAAGCTATGCGGCTTTTCCTCGTGGGCGAGTGAGAATTCTTCTTCTGAGAGCTTACTGGTGTTCTGGGCGCTGAGTAAGGCGGCGAGATAATGGTATGCCTTCTCTTCGACTACCCCGCTAAAGAGTGACAGGGTGATACCGATACGGTGGGCGACGGTCTGGTTCCGGTCGGAGGTGTCTTCCTCAAGGGCGGCGAGAATATGAAAGAGTCCCTGCGGGCCAAAAAATGCCACCTGATCATTGCCGCTGAGCTGTTGCAGGGTTTGGAGGTCGTCGGCAAAAGATTGCCGTGCTTGGCGGTACTTTCCGCGCAGAAAATAGAGAGAACCGACGGCCCCAGTTCCGATGAAGCTCTCAGGCTGTTCGGTGATCAGCTGTTCTGCACTATCAAGCTCGCCCTGCAGGAGGAGTTGGTTGAAAAGCAGTCGCTGAAAAGGGAGTCTTTCATCGTTGTTGAGGTGCGATAAGTTTTCCTTGTCTTGCAGAAAGAGGAGAATCTCTGGAAAGGACAATAATTCGGACTGGGCAAAACGAAGGGTCTTGTCTAGTAAGAAAAACTGAAATGAAGGGGCAAGAGTTCGAAACCAGACAGGATCAAAGGGGCTGGTAATGATTTGGACAGTGGGTGGAAGAGCAGAAAAAAACTCTTTGCACTGACCGCCAATAAAGTCAAGGGCATCGTCGATAAGATCAAACTGCTGGGTATAAATACCAATGCGAAGCTCACGTACGGCCCGCCAGCAGCGAGTTGTCCATTTTCCGTAATAATAGGATACAGGGGCCTCTTTGCGGATCACCTTGGCAAAAGAGGGAAACGTTCCCGCGGCTACCGAGAGCCGGCTTAATATCTCAGTGATCTCCGGTGCGCATTGCCTTTCTTTGGTTACGAGACCGAGCTTCTGGAATTTGTTGAAATAATGGGTGAGATTAGCTGCCGTGGGGTAGGTGCCCCGGGGACTGCGCATATCCAGTCCGGTGAGGCAGTTAACCAACAGTGTGATATGGGGTGGTTCGTAAACAATGGACAGAAACTGAAGAAAGGTCTGCTCAAAGGTGTTGAGCTTCTCATAGTGCTGCAAAAGGGGGTGTGAATGTGTCATAATAAATGCGCCCTTGTCCTGATCGAAACGATCATGGGTATTGAAAAGAAAATAGGAATCGATTTACAACCAGCTATTCCCGATATGGGAAGATCATATCTTCAAAAACTGTATAGTAAACCTCTGTTTCTGTATGAAGTGACCTGTGCAAGCCTTTTCACGGCCACTCATGTTGCTGGTGGAGCAAAAAAGAGAAAAAACCTTGTATTC
>VMSP01000127.1 GCA_013792135.1 Desulfocapsa sp.
GGGGTCCCATCAACCGTGGAGTCAATATCAGAAGTACCAGCAGAGGCTAAACCGGGGCAGCGCCGACCAGCTGTGTTTGAAATTGAATGTGTAGCTTAAACTCAGTGCATAATTGTCTTGACTCAGGGGTCCACTTTAATCTACAAAACAAAAAGAGAACACAAGAACTGTTCTTTTGAAATTTGGGAAAGCTTTTGAAGCTGCCAGTGAAGATGCTTCTGCCCTCCAAGCATCAGGTTGGTTGCAAAGAGTACACTCGGTTTATCTTGAATATGGTTTGCGAGAAGAAGCCGAAATAATTGCCATCAAGTTAAAGGAGATTGGGCCAAAAGTTAATGAAGAAATGAAACCAATTTCTCATGAGATGAAAATTTCTGATGAGGATATGCAAAAATATATCAATTCGATCATTGGTGACGATCTAGAAAGCACCTTCGTGAGGATTGCTGCTCACTATGTACCGAAGAAAGACCAAGTTGAGAACCAACTCAAAGACCTTGCTCAAAAAGCACCAATTTCATATCTAGTTCCTCGACAAATCCAAGACCACCAGGGGAGACCGATTGCTTTTATAGGTTCCCTCGAAGATGATTTGATTGGTAATATTGTTCATCTCTCATCCCAAAACATGAGGATATCAGCCGCTTTTTTGCGACGTGTAATTGAAGAATTTATATCCAGGTTTAAGGTAACCCCCCCCAAAATCATCGACTTTTTTTATAAGTCTCCAGCTTTTGATGAAGATAAGAGAGAAATTATCTTTAGTGGAATAAAAGCTTATATGGAAAACAATCAGTTATCTGCGATTCACTTGCTAATTCCCCAAATAGAAAGCGCGTTTCGAAAACTTGTAGAACATACAGGAGGTTCTGTTTTGAAGCCATCTCGCGGCGGTGGTATGCATTTAAAAACCCTTGATGAAATAATTCGAGACCAGAGAGTCATAAACATTTTTGGGGAAGACATGTCGCTTTACTTCAGGATATTACTTACGGATCAGCGTGGTTGGAATCTAAGAAATGACGTTTGCCATGGCATAAGTCCGGCCGCGACCTTTCAAGTAAATATTACAGATAGGGTATTTCATACTTTGTTGTGTTTAGCTCTTGTCCGAGATAAAGAAAATAACAGTCAAAGTGCCGAACCAGCGCATTAACTCAGACGGGAAGAACGCTTGCAGCCTAGCGGTCTAGGTCGGTGGCCCGCTGGTTATGCGAATCGTTCATGGCGACTGCGTCGCCATGAACCGCGGTGCTGACTTCGTCAAGCTCCTTGCCCTGGCGCCTTGCGCCAGAACAAGGAGCTTGACCTGACACTGTTTTGGTTCAGCGTGAATTGGACTTTTGGTTCGTTTGTGATAAACAATTACAAACGGAGGAAAATCCATGCGAAAAAAACGTCACAACTACACCCCAGAAGAAAAAGTTTCCATTTTGCGTCGCCACTTGGTTGAACATGTCGCAGTGTCCGATCTGTGTGACGAGTACCACCTTCAGCCCAGGAATTTCTATTGCTGGCAGAAGCAGTTTTTTGAAAACGGAGCCGCAGCATTTATCCGTGACAACCGACCTCAAAAACGTGTCGAGGAAGTTAAAATCCAGCAGCTTGAAGCCAGGTTGACCAGAAAGCACGAAGTCCTTTCTGAGCTGATGGAGGAGCATATCAAGCTAAAAAAAGAACTTGGGGAGCTCTAACCGGCAGCTGGGTTCCTCATGATATTCGCGATGCCGTTGTTGATTATGTCAAAGAGTGGAGCGACAAGACAAAGATTCCCATGAAACGCTTTTTCTTCTGGCTGTCCGTCTCAAAGAGCAAGTTTTATACCTGGATCAAACGGTACGGCAAAGTGAACGAACACAATGCCCCTATTCCCCGTGATTTCTGGCTCGAACTCTGGGAACGGGAAGCCATTATCAAGTTTGCCGAGAACAACCCGCTTGAGGGATACCGTCGGCTAACCTTTATGATGCTGGATCAGGATATCGTGGCAGTCAGTCCCTCAAGTACTTGGCGTGTTCTCACAAAGGCAGGCATGCTGCAGAAGTGGAACAGAAAAACATCTCTGAAAGGAACTGGATTTGTTCAGCCGCTGCGTCCCCATGAACATTGGCATGTGGACATCTCTTATCTCAACATCCATGGCACCTTCTACTACCTGTGCAGCTTCCTGGATGGCTGCAGTCGCTCTATCATCCATTGGGAGATCAGAGAGCAGATGACTGAGACAGACGTGGAAATCATCCTCCAACGGGCCAAGGAGAAATATCCGGAAGCCAGACCACGGATAATTTCCGACAACGGCCCCCAGTTCATTGCCAAAGATTTCAAGGAGTTCATCCGGATCTCTGGGATGACCCATGTACGAACTTCGCCCTATTACCCACAGTCAAACGGTAAACTGGAGCGATTCCATAAAACCATTAAAACTGAATGCATACGTCCTGGTGTTCCACTTTCCCTTGACGATGCCCGCAGAATTGTAGCAAAGTACATTGAGCATTACAACACTGTCAGGCTGCACAGCGCTATTGGCTACGTTACCCCAGCAGACAAGCTGAATGGCAGAGACCAAGAAATATTCAAAGAGCGAGACAGAAAGCTTGAAGAAGCAAAAGAACTGAGAAAGCAAAAACGACAGAAAGTCTTCTCTGAAATCATGTCTTCAAAGGAACACGATAGTTACTTACAGCAGGCGGTCTGAAAGTCCATTTCCGACTGAGGCAAAACAA
>VMSP01000178.1 GCA_013792135.1 Desulfocapsa sp.
CCGCAGCTTTCCGTGGGCGAAAGTGTGAAATCTTGTCCGAGAGCCGGATGCGGGAGATCCGCCTGTCCGGTTCGATGAGGGGGATGTGGAAACGGGGCGATTGTTGATTACATTACTACCGCGCCACATCTCTACTCTACCAAGACGTCCACCCTCTCAGTAATAGACACAGAAGACCGGTCATAATACTCGGTAATGTTCCAATATATATCAATAGTTATAATTGAGAAACAGTATGACAATAAAACTCATAAGCGGTTGCATTGGTTGCGGGATATGCGTCAAAACGTGCCCTACAGATGTTATTCGCCAGGACGCCAAGACCAAAAAGGCGTTCATTAAGTATCCGGCTGATTGCCAGATATGTCACTTGTGCAGGATGTATTGTCCTGTAGATGCAATAACCATTTCACCGGAGAAGTCTATTCCTGTGGTGGTTTCATGGGGGTAAAAATGAGTGGGTATATCAAAAGCAAATATTTCAGACAGTCAATCCTGGCCTTTACAGGCATCCCTCTGCTTGTCTGGATCATGGGTAATCTGCCGGATCGTACTTTGTTGAAGGATATCATTTCCGGCATGGCTATTCTGGCATTTTGGCAGATGATCGGCCAATTTTTTTTAGCCCGGACGAATAGAGTAGCCGTTGAAGACCTTACGATGAGTAACGTTGTAAAATATCATAAAATCATAGGGTATATTTTCGTAATCGGACTTCTCGTTCACCCGTTTCTGCTGGTTGTGCCAAGATTTTTTGAGTCAGGTGTTTCCCCTGTTGACGCTTTTGTCACTATTATTACATCCTTTACAAGCCAGGGGGTTGTCCTTGGCATCATTGCCTGGTGTCTTATGCTGACCCTTGGCATAACCTCCTGGGCACGTAACATACTACCAATGAGATACGCGACCTGGCGGATTTTTCACGGAATTCTGGCAATGATGTTTATTTCTACTGCTGCATGGCATGTCATTGATCTTGGGCGTCATTCAACTCTTACCATGTCAACCTTCATCACTGTCCTGACTGCAGTCGGAGTTCTGCTTCTATTAAAGAGTTACACCTCAAAATTTTTTAAGAAAGGGGCAACACGATAATGACAAAATTACCAAACCCAACAGACATATCCCGACGCAACTTTATGGCCTATGCTGGAGGAGCTGCAGGACTTGCGGCAATGTCTGCCATGGGGATCTCCGCAATGGAAGGTGAATGCAAGGCAAATATCGCTGAAATAGATATCGATAAGATGGAGTATGCCGAAAATGAAGCTGACGTGCTGGTCGTAGGAAGCGGCATAGCTGGCCTCTTTGCTGCGGTAAAGGCCCATGATGCTGGGGCCAAAGTACTTATGGTTTCCAAGGGCCGTCTCGGATCATCCGGGCAGACACCGTTTGCCAAGGGAATTTTCGCTTATGATCCAGCAACGGCAAAAATGAGCCTTGATGAGTTTGTCGAAACGGTTTCCCGCTCTGCACTGGGTACGAACAATGCAAAATACACAAGGCAAATGGCAGAACACTCACTTGCAAGAGTCAATGACTTGAAGGCGTGGGGATTTTTCGATTCACCTCTCTATTTTAATTCATTCAGCAAACCCATTACCGAAAGGAAAATTCCGGTCATAGAAAGAGTTATGCTGACCCATCTGATTAAAGAGGATGGAAAGATCGCCGGGGCTGCCGGTTTTAGCATCGATGAAGCCAAGGTGTATATCTTCAAGGCGAAGAGCGTTGTCTTGTGTTCTGGTGCCGGCGGCTTCAAACCGAATGGCTTTCCCATCTGCGACCTCACCCACGATGGTACTATTATGGCCTATCAAATCGGAGCTAAGGTCACCGGTAAGGAATGGAACGACGGCCATTCGGGGCAAGCGACCAACCCGGCAGCCTGCTATGATGGCTGGCATGGGATGTTTGACCGCAAGCCCGGAGTAACCGGGGTTGAAGTCCATCATGACCTGGGTGTGGAACAGAACTACCAGGCCTATATGGCGGGCAACCCACTCGCCGGAGGCCCTCCAGGACATAGCGGCGAAAAGCAGGTTACAGGCGGACCTTTTCGTCCGGCTGAGTTTGCCGAGAATGGCCGTCGCCAGGGTCCGCCTCCCGGCGGCGGTTCCGATTCCGGCGGTGCCCCTCCTCCGGGGGCGATGGGCGGCAGTTCGGTGGGCGGTTCTTCCGCCGGCATGTCAATCCATAAATCGGAGGGGCTGGTCCCAATCAACGAAAAGGGTGCCTCCAATATCCCCGGGCTTTACGCCGCCGGCGATGCTCTTGGGTCCTATATGGCGGGAGCAATCTATACCCAGATCGGTTCTTCCCTGGCTGGCTCAGCTGTGCAGGGAGGTATCGTCGCCGAGGCGGCGGCCGAGTATTGTAAAGGGGTAACGCTACCTTCGATCTCTCAGGCCAGAATCAAGGTCATCGAGGAGGAGATCCTGGCCCCGTTAAAGAGAGATAAAGGCTATGGCCCCGCCTGGGTGACTCAGACCCTGCAGGGGATCATGTTTCCCAATTTTGTGCTCTATATCAAGAAAGAGAGTCTGCTGAAGGCGGCCTTGGCTTATGTCGAAGAATTACGGGATCATCACTTGCCGATGCTGCGGGCGGCCGATCTCCACGAACTGCGGCTGGCTCACGAAACAACCAACATGATTATCAATGCGGAGATGAAGCTCAAGGCCTCAATCATGCGTAAAGAGAGTCGTTGCAGCCATTACCGGCTCGATTATCCCGAGTTGGATGATAAAAACTGGCGAGCATGGATTAATATTTATGTGGGTATGCACTTGACTCAAGTGGCCACTACATATAGTATCTGTAATTATGGAGGATTACCCCGAAAACTTGCTCGAATTTGAGCATCGGTTTGCGACCGAGGAAGACTGCCGCCAATATTTTCTCCGGTTGCGCTGGCCCAA
>VMSP01000053.1 GCA_013792135.1 Desulfocapsa sp.
AATAACTTCCAAATCCTTCCGCTCTTCTTTTGTAAGTGTCACTCTGTATCTTGGTGCCATGTTGACCTCCTTGTCTATTAAAGACAATTATAGCAAACATTACACAGAATGCGAAGACTTAAATTTTACATTGTACTAGAAGTCTTTGCTCTGCAGACTCTGAATATTTATCACTAATTTTGCTCATTTTAATCCTCCTTTGAAGTCAAAAGACAAGGTCAGCACCACTGCCAACACCCATGTCTTGTTTCCCAGATGGCGGGAAGTCCACTAGTCGGAATGCCCGATCCTGCGGAGCTCCGCACGCGGAAATATGATATCTTTGTCTACCTGAAATTTCTTAAGGCTGCACACTGTTGGCTTCGTTGGAATTGATGCTGGACTTCCACCCCTATTTGCAGTGAGCGAAATCCCTCCAGGAAATGGTTCCAATCCTTTTTTCTGCCCTGCCGTGCCGTACGGCAACCTCTCGATTTACTTTAAATATATCGTTTGAACTTGAGGATTTCCAGAGATCTCAAGTCGGACCTGAGATGTATGCCCCATATAAGAAACCTCAAATGTATTACGCCCCTGTGGCGAATTAATGAAGATGATTCCTTGACCATTTGTATAGCCAAGCAACTGACCTTTAAAATAAACTGGCGCTTCTACAGCAAATGCTCCGTTACTTTTTATTATGAGCTGGAAGGCATCAGCCCATGCGGTTGACGCTAACAAAACTAACAAGATTGTTGTACCAATAATGCATTTCATAGTGCATACCTCCTACTGTGCCTGTCGGTGGGCAATATTGACTTCTACCGCCTTGTATCGCCTTGTATTTTCCCCAGCATCTTCGATCAAACTCTTCTCTTTTTTTATAAAACCGTTGTATTCGCTTTCCGCCATAATGGAAGCCCCGAAAACTTTCCCATCACATGAGCAATTTTCATAAGTTATTTGCTTTACTTCTTCCTCGAATTTACGCCCTTTTTTAATCTCACCTTGTATCTCAAAGGTGCCATCCGGACTTACTGACATGTGGTATTTTTTAGGTGAAACGCGCAAGTTGCCACGCTCCCAATTGATGGCTTCTGCATTTGGGGTACGAAATGATCCGCTAACAACCCAATGATCATCTACTTCCATTGTCTTGTTAAGCGTATAGGTAGCGAGAGCAGCACCGATAAAAACGAATACGACGGCAGGATAGTTGGTTGACAATTTGCCGAAAAGAGGAATTTCCACAGTGGTTTTTTCTCCTGTGGCGCTATCTACTTTGTACACCTTCTGCAAGATAAGCGACATCCCGCCGAGTAGTACTATTAAAGTTGACAAACCATACAGAACCATTTCTCCAGACATACCCTCTCCTTTCAGTTGATGAGGTAAAATGTCACTGCTAATCTTTGGGAAAAAACCGGCTGGTGCAGTTTTCTCGCACCAATCCGGTTTGAAAATTATGGTTTAAATCTTACTCCCCTTCCCCGACAGGTTCAGCCGATGTTCCTAAGAACCCTCGCCCTTGCGCAAAGTAGACGTTAATGGGTTTCTCGTTACGGAGAACATCGAGGACGCTTTGGAACACGGCGGAAGGAAGGTGCATCTTAATGATCCCCCCATCGTTGGCATCGGCTTCAAAGAACATACCTGGATCGTTGAAACGAACCCAAGCCAAGGTTTTGCCAGCCGCATCACTTAGCTGAATCTGAGCGCGGTTTGTTTGGTAACCATCCGGCCCACCATAAAATAATACACTGTAACTTGATACTGTCGACATAGTCATCTCCTGTATTGTTTTGTTATGTGATTTAAGTTGTTTAAATCTTGAAAGCTCCTGTGTCAATCCACTCATTTTTTAGCAGCGACCACCAATCATCAGCCAATCCTTGCAAGACATAGTCATAAGGTAACCAGCCATAGCCACTATCACCCCATCCAGTTCCCCACGAGTTTCTGATAAGTAAAGCACCTGTCGTTCCTCCAGACTTTTGGTTGGTGTTTTTAATCTTCATGCTGTCATCGTAACCAACGGCAACAATGGCATGGCCGCCAACAATCTTATCGCCAGAAGTCGGGTATGGTATCTTTCCGGTTACTCCAGCCTGCGTATACGAACTATAGACGGTAAACCCGAAAATTGAGGGAAGGCCTGCGGCCAGTTTTGTTTTGATCTGCTTCAACAGCACATCCGTGGCAATCCCTGGCGGATCAAGACGGTAGTAGCTAATTGCTTGATAGTTCTGGGCAAAGGCATAGCAGAAAGCCGGAGGTTCTTTGTCAAAATCAGCAACGTCATACTGCCAATACTCTTCCGGTGGCACCCCAAAGAGCGCCAAAGCTCCCATTGTTGAGCGAAGAAAGGCCCCGGTGTCTCCTGTCTCGTGCATCATGTTTCGCGTCGCCTTATAGAGGAAGAGCCTGGATGCATCAATATGTTTTCCATGCGCCCTTCTTTCAAAATACTCTACTAAGCCAACGCCGGCGTTTGCTGTACATGAACCAAGCGAACCCTGGTCCTCGATCGGAGGACACCATGCTCTTAAATCTTCAGAAGCTGGCAGGGTTAACTTTGTTGTTTTTGTTACTCCCACTTTTGTAAGCATGGCCTTTACGGAATCTTTCTGCCCCAACTGCTTAAGGCTTGATGTGACTTTATCGTGCTCGGTTGTGTAGTCCCGGAAATCAGGGTAATCCGGCAACCATCCCATTCCAAACTTCTTAATATTTTGATCCATTTTTGAAATACCTCCTTTTTGTCAGTTATGCTTCAGACAATCTCAAATTGTGCATTCTTCATCTCCCGTTACAAGGGGTGATCGTTTGAAAAAGCGCAAATTGAGATTTTGCGAAGGATACTACCAAACCTTTTAACGGCCTGCCCTCCTCAGAAATGGGTAACTTTCTCAAAACGGGCAAGATTATAGCCTTTGCCCGTTTTCTTCTTCAGTCGATATTCAGGCCTATTTGTTCGCTGCCCTCAGACAGAAGCCCACGTCATCCTGGTTGTAATTATGTAAGTTGGGATGGCTGTTGACAATAGAACGATCCCAGGCCTGGAGCAGGACGACATACCCGCACGGTGCCATGTCCGGCGCCACATCTCCGGTGTCCAAACTCCATTCGTCCCCAGGAAACGGCGCAGTCTGCGTATTGCCTGACGACGGAGCAGGAGCGTTGGGCAACATGCTTGCCGGAAGTGTGGATAGTGCATAGTGACCGAAATGGACGTCACGTGCCACGAAGCGGCCTTTTACTACGGCCCCAACCATGAAGTCCTTGCAGTCGCCGCCGCTGTCAATGTGGATGTCGAGTGTCGGCGGACTTGACACTGTGCTTGGCGCGGTGTTGTCCAGTTGCACCCGGTTCCATGGTGTGCTGCCAAGAAGGACGCCGCCGCCTGTGAACAACTCCAGCCTGACCTGCCACAGATCATCGCCGGCTGGTTTCCACTGGCTGTACAACATGCTGAAGAGATTTTGGCTTACTGGCAGGTAGTCGAACATCCCGCCGGGTCCGGCCAAGTGATTGCTGCTATTTCCATCGTGATCGGTAACCCAGACCGAATCAGTGAGTTGAATTTCCGGTCCACCCGCGGTCACGTTCTGAACCCAGAGCTTATATTTATGACCGGGAACAGGATCCGACTGGAGGTGGATAACCCCGCCAAACGGACACGAGCGCGTTGGATCCCACGGATCGGCAAAGACTCCCGGCCCCCACCCGGCAAAAGGCGCCCATGGTTTCGTCATGCCTGTGGTTGCGGTGAAAATATTGGCTACGCCGATTCCGCCGATAATGCTGATCTTCGCCGCGATCTCAAACTGATCTCCAGGTTTGATCTGGATATGAGTGTCTATGCGATTACCCCAATGCGGGATGGCATCTGGGTCAATATTAGATGGCGGTACGCTCCATGAAAGCACAGCGCGCACGCGTCCGATCTTCGGTTTTTCACAAGACTGCCGATAAGCGCTCAGATCTACCGGCATAATGGCGGCATAATGCAGGCCGCCAGCCGGGATAGCCGCGATGTCGTAGACTGGAACCATGGCGGTCCCGACATAAGTCCATTTACAGGTATTGTCCCAATCCGCCCAGAAGGTCACGTATTCCTTGCTGCCTTTGCTGCACAGGCTACCGGAATAACCATTCGGCTTTTTAACTACAAACGTGCCGACAAGCCACTCACGATTGTAATCAAGGCCGAGACAGTTCAACTCTTCGTAGGTGATATCGCCTTTGGTCTTTTCCAAGGCACCGATTATCGACGACCAATCCAATCCAAACTCTTTGAACTCGAAAATCTTTGCCACAAGCATTTGTTGATCGACCACGCCGGCAAGAGCCGGCTGAACTTCCGCAAACGTAAACCGGTGCGGCTCAACTTTGGCTGAGGCCTTAACCTTACCGCCTTCGCCTTGGTGATAGAGCTGCACCAACTCTTTTATGGCAAAGGGCGGCGGATCAGGCAACGGGATCGGCTCATACTTGATAACCTCCAAATCCGGCGGCAACTTGATTTTCGGATCGATACCGAGATATCTGGCTATGTCAATCATGCGCGACAGACGCGGTTTGATCTGAATATGCCGATCAAGAACGTTGCCCCACACCGGCGGCCAATTGGCATTTGCCGTGCCGGCTGGCGGCTCGGCATTCCAAGACAAGATGCCGCGCACCTTCGGCAGCATCGGATGACCACAACTGTCACGCTTTGGCTCGATTGGCTGAGTGAGTACATAGACGTACGGTTTGTCTGGTGCCTGGGCACAGTCTTTTGTGTCGGGAATGTCGTGAACATTGACAGACACCATCCCGGCATCCTCCCAACCATCACCATAGTCAATGAAGAATCGCACATACTCCGTCGATCCGGACTGGCATAATCCGCCGCTATATCCAATCGGAAGTTTAACAGGAACGGTTGCCTCCAATTGATTCAGGGTCGGATTGAAGCCTATACATGTCAGCTCTTCATATTTTGTGTTGCCGATTATTTTTTTGACGGGTTTGTACGGACTTTCGGGGAGATTACCGAAATAATTTGGATTTACAGTGAGTAATTTTTGGAACTCGATTCTTTCTTTTTCCAATTCTCTGATCACATCTGTTTTTGTAACCATGACTCTTCTCTCCTTTCTTGAAATTTAGTTTGCAGCTTGGTGTAAACTAACAATTCTTAAGGGCTGGGCTTACTTGGTCCTTCTCTTTATGGGCTTGGTCATTTTCTTGCGTTCGTATCAGTTTTTCGATTTCGTCCAAGTACCCAACTCAAATCTTTTCATCGGTCGCGGCATGGTGACTTTATTTTGCAATTGCATGATGAATTGCTTCTTAAGATAAGATTTTTTTAAAAAAAAGTCACATTTGGTTACTTCGCGTTGTGAGCTTGTAGTGCGTCACCTCCTTTTGTCCTAGAATTTAATAAGCTTTAATTCTTAAACAAAACCCGCAATGTTTTACGGTATCATCACTATGCAATCGCTACCAGCAGTAGGATGTCGGTAAATCTTGTACTACATAGAGATTACTATAGCGCAGAGCGCTTTCTTTCCCCTCTTGCCACATAAAAAAGGGAAAAAAGTCGTCTACAAATTAACCTCAAGACCGTAAATAACTTCTCTTATTTATAGAAAAACCTGAACATTTTTTATCTCAAGGTAAGGGTATAACGAAATGAAGATGGAATACAAGTACGTATCAAGGGGAAGGAATGCAGAGGAAGCCCTCTGCATTATAAGATTGAAAGGACTGTTTTATAAAGATTTTTCTTTGTGTTAGTTATCTGCAGTTTTTTCCTTATATTTTCTCGATGAGTCCGAACTGTACCCAGCGATACTTGTAGAATAAGGGCAATATCCTTGGTTGTCTTTTTCTGCTTCACAAGATTGACAATCTTGGTTTCCGTTTCAGTAAAGGGCTTATGACGAAATGTCCTGCTTTCAGATACCGGGATGAAAATATTTTCCAGGTTCATCGTTATAATATCCAGATAATGTCTCTGGACTTCCTGCAATTGGGTATGCTCAAGCTTTTCAAGATAGGGCACAATTTCTTTAAAAAAACGGGCAGTAAAGGTGTTTGCCACTTCGTGTTTTTCCATGTCCCTTTGTCGCAGAATGATCCGAAGAGCAGCATTTGTCCCGATTAGCTCTTCCTTCTGTTGCTGAAGCTGGTCCAGAAGCGTGTTCTTCTGCTGGCTGAGGTCAATTTCAGAATGGCGTCGCCTTGCAATTTCCTGCTGCAAAAGTTGGAATAAGGCCCTTTCCCTGGTGACTCGCTTAATTTTTGCCTTAAGTTCATCCAAAGCAAATGGCTTGGTCATATAATCAATGGCACCGGCCCGAATTACTTCGACGAGGCCATATTCCTCACTGTATCCGGTCATAGCGACAACGTCTGTCCCGGAATAATGCTCTTTGATATGGGCAATCAGTTGCATGCCATCGATGTACGGCATATTCATGTCCGTAAAGACCAGCGGAAAGCTCTCCGACTTGAGTTTTTCAATGGCTTCTCGCCCATCCTGAGCCAAGGTATGGGTAATGCCAAGCAGGGCAAGAGCCTTATCCATGAATATCAAGAGGCTAGGGTTGTCCTCTACAACGAGGATACTAACAGGCCAATCTTCAGCAGCAGTGTTTTCCTCTAATTTTTTCATAAAGAAGTGTACTCCTCTGAATGATGAAATTTAGAAAGTGGGTAAGCGAAGCGGCATAAGGAGGATCTAGCCAAATTACCATATTGGAATACATTTCAAATAGCCAATAAATAGATTCAATCAACAGAGAATAAGGGAGAATACTTATCCTTCCCCTATTTCCTTCTTATGGTATCCAATCATGATTGGATTAGCACCTGACGCCAAAGAGTCAATTTATGAGTAAAACAAAACAGGGTAAGTATGAAGAGTGTGGCAAGGATTACCTTGGATATCCTGACCGTCTCTGGTCATTGCAACCCGTTCAGTGGCGAATGGCACCTACATCAATCGGCACGAAGGAATCATACCGGTTGAGTGACATATTACGCACGTTTAACCTTTAAATTTGATAGTGGTATCTCTTGAGCAACAGAACTGAATACAATTTTCACCGTTCATGAAAGTGCTGAAGTTCCTGCTACTGGCTTGCCTTTGCGCTTCGTCCTGGCTAATGTAAGAAAAAAAGTTGCCCATCTTCTCATGCTATCATGGGCAACTTTTCCGTTAATTTGTATGTAAAATTAATAGGGAATGGAATTTGCATATATTTGCAGTTTGTATACTGTAAATCTTGTCTGTATTTTCAATCTGCTTATTTTAATATTATGTTGAATAATACAGAAACAGAAAGAGAATTATTCTGCATCCCTCTCTTCTACCTCAACCATATTCATAATTTCGGTCTGAAACTCCTCATCCTGCATAATTTTTACTGCAATAGCCTGACATATTGCCCCTGCAGGGCCATTTTCATCACCTGAAGCCACATTAACCGAAACTCCACCATCTTCATCAACTTCCAAAATAATAGCAGCCTGATTGTTCTTAAGTTCCATCATTTACTAATGCTCCACTCTCTCATTTTGATATAATATCGCATCTGTAAAAACCTCGATTGATGAACCGCTGCCCAAGTACTTAAAGTTCCACTAATGATGACAAAACTGCCTGGTCACAATACAAGGCCACTTCTACAGTGATAATGCTGATTAGTTCAAAAATAATGTATGTCGGCTATATGTGCAAATTCTTTTCTTTTGCATTTTGTTTTTCTTTATTGTTATATTTTAATAGTAAGAGAATTAGAAAAATATATTCTTTCGTTACAGCCATCTGATTTTCAGTAATTAAGTTACTGCTATTTTGAAGTTGTACAACCACGATGATAAAGAAATTTCAATAACAGAAAGCAAAGGAGTTTTATCATGGGCGATAAAGGTGGAAAGAAAGACAAGCAAAAAGCTGAAAAACAAACCAACGAAAAGCACAAACAACAAGACAAACAAAAAGCTGCTAAACAACCCATAAAAAAAGCTTGATAGAAATCACGGCATTGGAATGACTATTTGTATTTAAAAGAGACACTGCGATGGAACTGTACCCACCTCCATATCATCTGGTGAGGGTTAAGATAATTACATAAATTATCAGCTATTCCCGATATGGGAAGATCATATCTTCAAAAACTGTATAGTAAACCTCTGTTTCTGTATGAAGTGACGTGTGCAAGCCTTTTCACGGCCACTCATGTTGCTGGTGGAGCAAAAAAGAGAAAAAACCTTGTATTCAGGATAAAGCTATCCTATTCGTCCTGCTGAATGATACTGACAGGATCCCGATCTTTGACAATCTGACCATTCAT
>VMSP01000008.1 GCA_013792135.1 Desulfocapsa sp.
AAAGCAAGGGGGCACGGAATGTTGCCCAGGCAATGCGTAAGCTGTCATTTAACGTGGGCTCTGTTCTTGGCTGCCTGAATATTACCGGAAAGAATCACAGCCCTTCAATGCATGTAGGGTTAGCATAAATTTACCGTGGGTTCCTGAGAGCCCAGAAGTTAGCCTTTCTCCATTTTAATCATGCTGACTAGTACAAACGGCTCCATTTCAGATGGGGACGATACTCGATTGTGTACTTTAGCATCTTCTTCCGACCTAACCGAATTTGTACGAATTTCGGTTCATTTAACAAAAGGTACATAACTTAGCACAACCTTAGGTCTCGCTCGTCAGATCGTTTTGCCAAGTGACGGATAGTGTCAGAATAACCGAGTTGCATTAATGCTCGGGCTCGCCTAGCTCCAAAATCGAGGGTCCCAAGTAGAAATCCTCCTAGCGAGTGGGGTGGCGTCAAAAGGATCAGTTCCGGCAGTGAGTCAGGTGCCTTGCGGCCGAGTCGCTCTAAGTTGGCTCTCATGTCTTCGCGAACAGCCGCCTCATTCACTTGCGCTTCCAGTGGCACGATAAAGAATGCGGTGTGACCCGGCACTTCGGCCAAAGCGGCCAAAGGAACGTTGTCGACGATACCTCCGTCAACATGGGTGTCATTACCGATCCGTCTTGCCGGAAAGATTTCGGGTAGTCCCGCGCTTTGCAAAATCAATTCATGCACCTTGTGTGGGTCCACTTTACTCAGATTGAAATGGCTCGGCACATATTCAACGGTCGTCACCGATACAGGGTCTAATAATCCGGGAAAACTTACAAAATCACCCTCGGATGACTTTCCCGTAACATGTTTTTTCCACCACCCCGGTGAAATATCATCGTCGGTTTTCAGCTCAACCGCGAGCGATGGACTAATGGGAGAGCGATTTGGCGACGCATGTCGAGTCACTTCTTGCAAACTCGCCAAAGTCACAAACAGTGGTTGCGGGTTCGAACGCAAACGAGCCCCGTCGACACAGTCGATCAAAAGTTGATACAAGGGTTGGTTGCAAGTACAAGCCGCGTTGACAGCTGATCGAGCATGGCCACGAACCAGGATGTATAGACCATCAACAGAAATGCGAGAAGTGGCGCTACAACGACAATCGCCAGCAATGTCAATACGGGCAGCGACAGCATCCACCAGGCCGATACACCGCTGAGCGTAACCGCCGCTAAAACTATCTGGGAAATAATATCGGTGCTGTCGGGACGTTTCAAAAATGTTTGGTATAATTTAATTCCCGCCGAAATCTGCAACATAGGTTCGCCTTCACGCCAACTTCGGCGATAGTCTCTCACTGCCCGCCAGAGTTCTACTGGAATGGCGCGAGCTGGAAATAGTAGCTTCCCCAAGTATGGCAAGAAAAGCAGGATCCGGATAAGTACGGCCAGCAAAGCGTGCCAGCGTAACCGCAGCACACGAGAGAAACTCATGTTGTACCAGATTGATTCAGCTTTATCGTAGTCATCCTGTGCTACCAGGACGGCATTAAGTGCACCGACCGAGGTGCCGGCAATAGCACCGAAGTGCAGTAAGCCACAAGCCCGAAGTGCTTTCCAGCAACCAATTTGGTAGGCACCTTTAGCACCGCCCCCGGCGAGAACCAACCCGACCATGCCTCGGGTAGCGAGTCTTCTGCCAGCTTCGCACGCAGCGGAAAATTCGGCGTCGGATGGCAGGGAGGCTCTGACCTCCTCTAAGTATAGTGGACCCCAGTTTTGAGACAGTAGTTTAAGCTATACGTAACCACCAGGGACAAGACAATATGAGTGAAGCGAAGAAGAGAAAGTTCCATACTCCCGAGTTCAAAGCGAAGGTCGCTCTGGAGGCATTGCGAGGG
>VMSP01000042.1 GCA_013792135.1 Desulfocapsa sp.
ATGAAGAATAAAGAAGACTCCCAATAAGCAATGTTAGCAGTTTTCAAAGAACGATGCCTTCCTGATTTTTTGATTCAGGAAGGATGGACGGTATTTTATTGCCAAGAGATACCATACTTGCTTGATTTTCAGACAGATTTCTGCAACTTTCAAACATCATTGTATATTTTGTCTACCATGAACTAAAAAATAATGGCACAAATCATTGGAAAAATTATTCTGGGAGCCAGCCTTCCTTTGGAAGGCCATAACGGGAGCGGCTGGTTATATGGTTAACATTGAATCAATCTTGGAAAGTATTGTTTCATGAATGTGCTCGGCAAAAGGAATGCTGTGTGCATATAAGCATCACCAATAATCAGATTATGTTCATATTCTGATATCTATCCTTCCCAAATATCAGGTTGCGTAAGTTGTCAAATATGTCATACATGCAGTTTGTATTGCATGTATATATATCAGACAGAGAAAGAACTACAGTGGCATGTCTTTTTGGGCACGAGGCTATTTGGGATCTACAGTAGGAATCGACGAAGAAGTTGTTTGGGGCTATATTTGAGAGTGGAAAATGGAAGTTCGATCGTCGTGTCGAGCAACTTCGCTATTCATGGGTAGATAGTCGACTACTGCATTGTGGTCATATGTTTTTTTAATAAACCGCTTTGAGTGGGGCACATTTTTCAGTCTCCGGCTTTACCGAAGGTTATTTATTTTTCCGGGGGAATAATCAGTAATATGAGGCAAATAAATATATGCAAATTGTAACGTCTTCTGGTCAGTTAGTGAAGGGGCCCAACGATGATAGCGAAGGATATTGGGCTGATAGGAAGAATCATGATCTCTATCGGTTACAGCTTGGAATTGTTCGATCAATGTTTCCAAATGTAAAATCTGCCATAGATGTTGGTTGTTATACTTCTGCAGTTATGGTTGAAATGGATTGGGTACCAAAACGTGTGGTTACAGATATCCGAACGAATCTTTCGGAAAATTGGTCTGGTGTCGAGGGGGTACAATTTGTTCCGGGTGATGCATTTAATTTGAAATTTGAAGAATTGTTTGATCTTGTTCTCTCAAATCAGACAATTGAACACTTGGAAAATCCAGCAGACTTTGTTCGAAAGCTTTTGCAGTTGGGGAAGAGTTTGGTTATTTCTACAACTTTTGAAGTCGCAGCAGGTGTTATTCCTGGTCATGTACAGGATCCGATAAGTTTAGAAAAATTTAATAGTTGGTTTCCAGCTCATATCAAAATTGATAGCTATATGATTTGTGGCCATCCAACTGCTAGAAGTATCAAACACATAATTGCAGTTATTAAAAAAACTCGTTAATAGTGATCTTAATAAGTACGTTCAATCTTTGAAAATAACGGTTTGTTTTCAGTATTGAGTAATTCCATGATGAAAATTTTAGTTTTAAGGTAGAACGACGGGTATTGAATGAAATGAAAAATTGTGAGATTGAAGGAACTATTTGTAACTATTCTATGATAATACACAATTTTATTGTTGGTTTGTCTTTAAAGTTTAAAAGACTTTTCAGGTTGACAACTTTTATTGAAAAAAAGGAAAAAGATAATAACAAACTAGAACGGTCTTGTCAGGGGACCAAAGTTATCATTAATGTTCAATATGGCTTAGGAAACAGGCTGCGGGCCCTTGCTTCTGCCCAGGTGCTCGCCCAAAAAACAGGGCGGGAGTTTGTTCTTGTTTGGATCCCTGATGTGCATTGTCAAGCTGAATTTCACGACTTGTTCACCAAC
Source organism: Desulfocapsa sp. (assembly GCA_013792135.1). Taxonomy (GTDB): domain Bacteria; phylum Desulfobacterota; class Desulfobulbia; order Desulfobulbales; family Desulfocapsaceae; genus UBA2270. The sequence goes on from VMSP01000042.1 coordinate 1,766, forward strand.
GATTTTCCAGTCATCAATTCCTTGGATAAAATAGATATCTCTCGTGCTGATCAATACAATTACATGGATACTGAAGCGGGAAGTGAAAAAGGTAAGGTGATCGATCATGCTTCTGGCCGTGATATATATGTGAAATCTGCTTTTGTCCTGAATCATAAATTTAGCAAAGATTCTGAAATCAGCATGGTTTTACAGCAGCTTGATCCTGTTCAAGAGATAAAAGATATTGTTGGGCAGTATAAAGTTCAGGATAGAATTGGGTTGCATATACGTAGGGGTGGAGGCAAAGAAGCAAGTAAGGATCCTTGGGATAATGCGGCAAATTGGAGTGCGAAAGGGAAGGAAAATCTTTTTTATTGGAGAGAGCGTAGCGCGCCTCATGTCTTTATGAAAGAGATAGACCGGTTGTTGGCTGAAGACCGGTCGTTACAGTTTTTTCTGGCAGCGGATAGTGATGATATCTACGACCAATTTCAAGAGAAATATCCAGGTAAAGTATCATTTTTAAAAAGAGATTTGTATGATCGTTCTCTGGAGCAGCAAAAATATGCACTTGCAGATATGCTTCTTCTTAGTCAGACAAAACTTATCTTGGGAAGTTATTGGAGTTCCTTCAGTGAAATCGCTCAGCGTATTGGTGGAAATACAATGAAGTATTCAGGAAAGGATTTTTGAACAAAAGGCCTTTGATAAAATTTTCCAGGTTATAGCATTGTAATATTGTATGATCTCATGTTGATAGAAAACTTGATTGCCCAGTTTGTTTCGATTCCTGAAATGGAATACAATAGACATCTTCAGACTTGGAAGTCAGAAGTTATGACTGAAAGCCAGAATGAATTTAAAAGAAGGCATTCTTGGTTTGGCTTTAGAAAAACCGACTTATATGAAAATATCGGGCATATTGCAAATGTTCCCAGGATTATTGCCCATTCGGTTCAAAAGAAAGATCTTTCTAAGATAATAACCGACGAGGACAGTGGATTTGTGTTAAAGGAGATTTATGGCCATAGTGGCAGGCAGGTAAAGGTTTTAAAAAGATCAGAGCAGACAGATTCCTACTTTGATTTACTCCATAATGAATGTTTCTCATTTGAAGAAATTTCTGAATTATACACAGCAACGAATAGTATTATCGAAGAATCACTTTTTTTTGAGTATGAGCCTATCCCCATTGATTTTAAAGTCTTTTGTTTCAATGGTGTGGCCCGTGTAGTTCTTGTAGTGGACCGAAATCTGCCAAAGGTCGGTCTTGTTTTTTATCATGTGCAGGAAAATCGTTTATACCCTTGGAATGAAATATATCTTGGCAGGCCAGATAGGCTTTGGGATGAAAGATGCCATTTAGACAGTACTACTCTTAAACGTATTGAGTCGGCGCAAGTCGAGGCTGAACGGTTATGTGCTTATCTTGATGTTGAAGGTTTGTTGCTGAGTGTTGATACATACGTTCCTTTATCCACTCCGGGAAAAGTGTATATCGGAGAGTTGACTCCTCGGCCGGGTATTGTGCATGGATGGTGGGTCCGGAAAGAATTTTTAAAGTATTTATTCAATCTTGATTAGTTGGTTGAGCCAACAATGTCATAATGTTAAATTTAACAGCCAGATATTTTTCTAAAATGACCTTTTTGCGAACTGCTTTCTGCCTAGTTGCTATTTTATTCACTTTTACCGTGTCGGCGGCCAAGGCAACTATTCTGGTTCCGTTTGCCCCCTGGTTTAATGAGATAAAAGTCGGGATGTTCATTCACGGGGGCCTTTATTCAATTCCCGCAGGGACATGGAAAGGACAGATTGGTACTCGTCCTGAGCTTGTAGAGCAGGAATTCCGAATTCCCATTAGCGATTATTCTGCACTGGCCAAGGAATTTAACCCTGTTAAGTTTGATGCGAATACATATGTAAAACTGGCAAAGGATGCAGGATTTGGTTATTTAGTTTTTGTGGCCAAACATCATGACGGATTTGCAATGTTTGACTCGCCATCTGATCCTTACAATGTTGTCGCTTCAACGCCCTTCAAACGGGATCCCTTGAAAGAACTAGCTGTTGCCTGTGAGAAGTATGGGATCACACTCTGCGTTTATTATTCACTGGGGCGTGACTGGCATGTTCCCGGTGTTCCCCTTGGGGGCAATCGTCGCAATGACTGGGATTTCCCAATTGCGAAACAGTCTGACATTGACACGTATCTTGAAAAGAAAGTTAAACCCCAGTTACGGGAACTGCTGACTCAATATGGGCCTATCGGCGCTGTCTGGTTCGACACGCCGGAAGGGATACAGCCACATCACAGCCGGGAGTTGCGTACACTGATTAAATCCTTACAGCCGGGATGTCTTGTTAATTCTCGTGTCGGTAATGGCTATGGCGACTACGACATTTATGAACAAAGTATTCCAATTACAACCATTCGTCGGCCATGGGAAACATGCATCACACTTAATGACCACTGGGGTTACACGAGTTGGGATCACAACTGGAAATCTCCGGCCTTGATTGTCCGTTCCTTGGTGGATACGGCAAGCAAAGGGGGGAATTTATTAATCAATATCGGTCCCAAAGCCGACGGTAGTGTGCCAACTCCGTCTGTCAAACTTCTGCATGTTGTGGGAAACTGGCTCAAATTGCATGGCGAAGCCATTTACGGGACGACGATTGCTCCGATTGAATCAGACGCAGGTAGTAGTATGGTTTTTGCCGAGAGTAACTCCGACGGTTCAGAAAGATATCCCGTTGTCAATCTCACAAAAGACGAAAAGAATAATATATCTTCGTTACCACACGGATGGCGCGTCACCGCTAAACCGGGCTGCCTGTTTATTCATCTTTTTGATCACCCGCAGGATGGGCTGCTCGTCCTTCAAGACCTTCCAGGTAAGGTCTTGAAGGTCATCCTGCTTACTGATCCGCAGCGACGGGCACTCGGATTTTCTCAGTACGGGGGAAGTTTCTCTACCCAACTTCCGTTAGATGTTTGGGATGATCTCACCACTGTAGTTAAGTTGGAATTTGCCGATGGTCGGTGAAGTCAAACCCTCTGGTTTGTGAGCTTGGTGGTAAAGGCAAGTTGTTTAAGTGTCCAAGTTTTAGCAATTTTAAAATCGGTAACTTTCAGATCAGGTCTGAACTACTACAAATCCAGTATACCTCCCACTTAAAAGACGTGAAATACTATTCAAACAATCGGAGCCATCTTTCTGTGTCAGATCGGAAGAACTTGAAAAAACTGTGGCTTTTAGAAGAAACTATTTAACAAAATGGTCCATCTTGACTTGGACAGATTATAGAGATATCAAGAATGGATTTCACCAGTGGAGATTTTTTTGTTTTTTGTACGGTAGTATTTTTTTTATATTACATACCAGTATTACATAAATGGCAACAGTTGGTCCTTATTGCTGCAAGCTTAGTTTTTTATGCCTGGCAAGCACCTATTCTACTTGTACTGTTGGCATGTTCGTGTCTGATCAGTTCATGGAGCAGTTATGGTGTCTTGACGGCGAACAATTCTTCTGGCCGGATCCGGATTGCTGCTCTTGGTGTTGTCGCCAATCTGATGGTCCTGGCGTTTTTTAAGTATAAATTTCTTTTTTTTGATCCTTCTCAGCTCCGTGCTATTCATGCAGGCTGGACTCGTACCGTGTTACTCTTACCTTTACCGATCGGGATTTCTTTTTATACGTTCCACGGTATAAGTTTGTTGGTTGATTGCTATCGTGGAAAGAGTGATTTTTTTGAACAATATAAACCAAATTTTTGGAGACATATTTTTGATACTTTGCTGTATTTGGTTTTTTTCCCTCAGCTTATTGCTGGTCCAATAGTAAAATCTAAAGATTTTTTTCCTCAGATTCAAATTAAGCGGTTTACACAAATTAATTGGGATTATGCATGTAACTCAATGATTGTTGGGTTCTTTTTGAAAATGGTCATAGCAAATAATATGCAGGATCAGACCTTCTGGATGAATGCGCCGTATTATAAAGCGCATTCAACTCTCAATCTAAGCATCCTATTAATAGGATATTCAGTTCAAATCTTTGCAGATTTTGCTGGTTACTCGCTTATCGCATTGGGGCTTGCCGCCTTGTTCGGCTATAGATTACCCGAAAATTTCAATTTTCCATATATCTCTCAGTCAATTGCTGAATTTTGGCAGCGTTGGCATATATCGCTGTCGAGCTGGTTGCGTGATTATCTTTATATTCCCCTTGGTGGAAATAGAAAAGGTATGCTAAGAACATATCTAAACCTGATCATTGTTATGTTTCTTGGTGGATTGTGGCATGGAGCTGCATGGAGTTTTGCCATATGGGGATTATGGCATGGAGTTGGGCTTTGTGTGGAGCGTTTCTTTTTTAAGATATTTTTTGTGGGTGCCAGTAATCGAGTAATGATAATGTTAAGGGTGCTGTTCGTTTTTACTTTTGTCTCTTTTGGCTGGTTATTCTTCAAATTGCAGAATTTTTCTGATGTTATAGGGTATGTATCCGCGTTGATTACTCATCTTGGATGGCGATTTGATCCTGCTGTTCCATGGGTTATCTTTCTTCTTTCTTTGCCGGTTATTATCTATCATTTGGCTTATATCCTGTGTATTAAGCTGACAATGTGGCCGCGTGCGATTCTTAACGGGATTTTGTTATTTTTTATTATCACGAACGCCGGGCCAAATGTAGCCTTTGTTTACTTTCAGTTTTAGTCGGAACGTGTCTATGCGTACTGTTTTTTGTTTATTTTTTTTTGGGACCTTGTACTGGTTATGCGTAACACTCTGGCCACCCCTGAAACCAGTATATAGTGGTATGTGGGAGGCCAATCGAGGCAAGGCACAGGTTTTTTTGTTTGGTGATCATGAGGAGAGGAGCGCCTTGCTTATTGGGAGCTCTTTGTCTGCACGACTTCCTATGTCATCGAAAGATAAAATATACAACTTGGGGTTGTCAGGGGGGTCGGCCATGACAGGGCTTGAACTTGTTTCTCGTATAAGTAATCCGCCGAAACTCATCTTTGTTGAAATAAATTATATTGAGCGGGGGCTTGATGAAAAATTTATTGAGAGTGTTGATAGTACACTGGCGAGAAGAATATCACTTTTTCGTATTGAAAATAGGCCGTTGAATTATTTTCTGTCATTTATGAGAAATCCTCCTTGGGGAAAAAGTGCTATTGATAAGAGCGATATACATTCATTCTTGCGTCCGCTCGGATTAACTGAATCAGTTTCTGATTTAAAAGACCGTGCTGTTTGTGTGCCAGAGCAAGCACCGAAGAAACAAAGACCTCCAGGGAAGGCTTTTGAGATTAATATCAAGCAAAAAAAAAGTATTGAGGCGGCTGGTGTTAACCGGAAAGTTTTATTGGAACGTATAAAACAGCTTCAATCGTATATCGATAAACTCGAACAGCGAGGTGCAAAGGTTGTTTTGTTTGAGATGCCTGTTAATCCTCAGTTACAGAAAGGGAAGCGTCTTGTGCAAGTGCGAAAAATTTTAAGGTCTCACTTCCCGCCACAATATTTCTATGATATGTCTAAAGTAGTTGATTTTTCATCATTTACAACCAGTGACGGCCTACATCTTGCTGGTGCTGAATGTCAGTTTTTTGCATCTCATTTGCGACAAGAGATAATGAAACAGATACAATAGTTCTCGTGAAAATATTTTTATTTTCATAAACAGGGAACAAGAATATGGTAGTGCCATGATTTAGGCGATATTTTTCCTGCTTCGACTCGAAGAGTTACACCTCGTTCGTTTTCAAATGCAATGATTCCATTTTGAGATTGGGCGTCCAATAATAAAGAGATCAGTAAATATGACATCTAAAGCTCCAGTTTTTTCCTCGCAATCCTCTATCTATGTCGCTGGTCATCGTGGGCTTGTGGGCTCTGCCCTTGTCAGGTGTATGGAGGCAAAAGGATTTACCAATATGATCAAGCGAACCCATGCGGAGCTTGATTTGATGGATCAAACAGCAGTTCGTGCCTTCTTCGAAAAAGAGAGACCGGAGTATGTTTTCCTAGCCGCAGCGAAGGTGGGAGGAATTCAGGCGAATAATGATTATCCTGCTGAGTTTATTCATCAGAATCTTATTGTTCAAAGTAATGTTATTCATCAGGCATGGCAGACAGGAGTGAAGCGGCTGCTCTTCCTGGGATCTTCCTGTATTTATCCGCGAGATTGCCAGCAACCCATGAAAGAAGAATATCTGCTGACCGGTCCTCTGGAGTCGACCAATCGACCTTATGCTGTGGCCAAGATTGCCGGTATTGAGATGTGTTGGGCCTATAATCGTCAGTATAAAACCAAGTATCTTTCGGTGATGCCGACAAATCTGTATGGTCCCGGAGATAATTATGATCTGCAAAATTCCCATGTCCTTCCGGCATTGATTCGAAAAATGCATGAGGCTAAGGTAGGTAATAAAAAAACAATGGTTGCCTGGGGGACAGGGACACCGTGTCGTGAATTTTTGTATAGCGATGATATGGCTGACGCTTGTGTCTATCTGATGTCGTTGGATGAGGTTAGTTTTGATCAGTTATTGAACGATGATGTGCCTCCCTTGATTAATATCGGGTGCGGTAAGGATTTGACTATTCGTGAACTGGTTGCACTGGTGAAAGAAGTGGTTGGTTTTGCAGGCGTGATTGAGTGGGATAGCAGTAAGCCTGACGGAACCCCACGGAAATTATTGGATGTCAGTCGGCTTTTTGCTCAGGGCTGGCAACCACAAGTGGAATTAACTAAGGGTGTTAAAAAGGCCTACGATGACTTTCTTAAGTCGCGTGTGTGAGACATTCGTTACCCGTTTGTGGATAATAATTGGATAGAAGATGTCTGAGATTCGGCTTTCAGTTGTAGTGCCTGTTTTTAACGGAGAAAAGTATATTCGGGACACCCTGGATTCTCTTGAAGTTCTTGATTCGTTACTTTGTTGTGAATTTATTTTTCAAAACAATCAAAGCAGTGATGGTACCACTGATATCCTTGATGCCTTCTGTCGGAATAGCAAAAATAGATTCCATTACAATGAACAGGATCTGGGACAGAGTGATGCTATCAATAGAGGAATGGGACGGGCCCGTGGTCGTTGGGTAACTTGGCTGTGTGCCGATGATATCATCTTGCCGGAACTTGTCTCTGCTCTGGTAGAGGCAGATCGAAGTGAGGCAGATGTGGTGTATGGTGATGTGGTTTTTTTTCAGAATGGGGTGTTTGAACCAGCCATTGGCACTGAAACTTATTCCTACGGTGTTTTGTCAAAACGTCGTTTGATGATTCAACAACCTGGAACCTGTATTCGAAGAAAGGTTTGGCAGGATGCCGGTGGTGTACGACTTCAATGGAATTGGGCAATGGATTATGACTTGTTCTTGAGATTGGAAACAGTACAGAAAAAATTTCTGCGTGTAAAGGAGTTTCTGGCCGTTATCCGAGTCCATCCCGAGGCAAAAACCAGCTCTGGATCAATTCATAGACTGGCTGAGCTTTGGTCGATTCTTTGGCAAAGTCATAGGCGGAGGCCAGCTTTTTTCAGGTTACGCCCTTATTTTGTCTATGGCGTTGAATATATTATCAAGTCTTTTGAGCAAGCTGGCACGGCAGATTTATCTCTGCCGCGAAGGGTGATCCTTTTGGGCTTACACAGATTCTTTTGGTTAGCTGCAAGGGCAGTGGAACAGCGGGATATTTTACAGCGTTTTCAAAATATCCCCATAGAAGTTACTAGCCGGATAACTCAAATGGCGGATAAATGCATAGTTCAAGGGATGAATGAAAGAAATGAATAGAAAACTTTCTCTCTATAAATTTTTGTCCTCAGTAAAATTATTCCTTTTGGCATCCCAGAGAAAAAGACATGGCGAAGTTCCCAGAGCAATATTTTTACATAGTTTATTTAGATCCGGTAGTACCTATCTGTTTAAGAAGTTTAGAGAGACAGACCGGTTCTGGTGCTACTATGAACCTTTTCATCATGAACTGTTACGATTAAAAAAGGACAATTTAGCTCTTTTTCGTTTTGACAAAGAAGCTACTGGCCGGATGAACCATCCTGGTTTGGAGAAGCCCCATTTCTATGAGTATTCAGTGGCTATGGGTGATGACGACAGGTTGCCTTTTTTTAATACACTTCTTGCCTATGACGAGTTCGCGTCTGTAAAGCACCAAGCGTGCACGTTTAAATATGTTCTGAACTTGATTGATAGTGTGCCGGATAATTCAATTCCTTTCTTGCAGTTCAATCGTTCTTCTTTGCGTATCCATTGGTTTAAAAAATATTTTCCCAATTCTTTCCATGCATATCTATTGAGAGCTCCACGAGATCAATTTGAGTCGTATTGCCTGGCAGGTAAACATTCAAACAATATTTTTTTAGCTATTAATTTATATATTATACTTAAAAATTATAATTTTTGGTTTTTCAGGGAAGTTTATGACGATATAAAGGGAATAAATCCTTTGTCGGGAAATATATTTAAAGATTTAGATAGATGTATCAACCATGTTAATAGCTTTTCGTATGCACTCCATTATAAAATTTTTTTGCATCTCTGGATTGCTTCACTGGTTGAGGGAAGCAAGTCTGCTGATGTGATTATCGATATGAATAAATTAGGGAAATCAGAAGCATATTCAACTGATATTGCGAATCTGTTTTCTGATAATTTCAGTATGCCCATAAATTTTTTTAATGATGCAAATATAAAATGTTATGATTCTTTTATCCTTGATTCAGAAGAATATGAGAAGATAGAACATCAGTTGTCAAACCTATACGGTAGGATACTTAAAGAAATAGATTTCAGATTTCAATGATTGATAACGCGGGGATTTGAGATCATGTTCATCTTCTGTGGTGTCCGTTTCATGTTTATTGGTTATGACGAAAATAAATAATTTCCCCAGAATTACTATTGTTACTCCAAGTTTCAATCAAGGGGAATATCTTGAGCAAACCATTCAGTCGGTCATCGGTCAGGATTATCCAAATCTTGAATATATTGTGATGGATGGAGGGTCAACGGATAATTCTGTTGATATCATTCGAAAATATGAGTCGCATATCTCTCATTGGGAAAGTGGCCCGGATAGTGGGCAGGCCAATGCAATAAATCGCGGTTTTGCTCTGGCGACTGGTGATATTCTGGCATGGCTTAATTCTGACGATATGTATTTGCCGGGAGTTCTAGATTTTGTCGGTAAATCTTTTTCTGCTGCAGGGAAGGATGAATTACTTATATTTTTTGCTAATTGTATTCATTTAGTTGAAGAAACTGGTAAAGCTTTTGGGAGTAATGTAAGGCATACTTCTCTCGTAAATGATATGGAATTGTATGATTATATTGTGCAACCTTCTTGTTTTTGGACGAAAAAAACTTTTGAAGTTGTTGGTGAATTAAGCGAAAATCTTACCTATGCATTTGATTGGGAGTGGTTTCTGCGGGCAAAGAATAAAGGAGGTGAATTCGTTCCGTTGGATAAATTCTTGTCAATCTATCGTATTCATGCTGGACACAAAACAAGTTCGGGAGGTTTAGAGCGGATTAAGGAGATTAGCGAAATATATAATGAATTCTGCTCATACGATGTTGGGGAGATGTATCTCAAGTATCATTCTGACATAAAAATTAAAAAACTGAGAACACTTATCTCTAAGCTGCATTTTTTTGGGAAAATTGATGTCGAGAAGTGGATTTATCGTTTTTTTTTCAGAGAGAAAGAATGGCGGATTTTTGATCAGATTACAAAGATGTAGATATTCTATTAACAGATTTTTTTTAATGGTAGCGTTCCAATTGGTATGATCCTGAAAAGAGGGTAGTAATATTAACACTAATCTGATGAAAGTAAGTTTAATCGTTCCGGTTGGTCGTCCTGACACGGCTTCCTTGACGATTGAGTCTATTCTTGGTCAGTCTCTCTTGCCCGAGGACATTGAAATAATTTGTGTTGGTGCAAGCCTTTCCTCATTGGCAGATCGATTTGATGATCCTCGAATCCATTATGTGCCCCTTGAACATCGTTGTAATCCTGCCCAAACTCGTATGGCTGGAATTGTCCAGGCTACAGGTGATATTTATTTATTTGTTGATGATGATATAGAACTGGATTCACATCTTCTAGAACGGCTCCTTTGTGTTTTCTCACTGACTCCAAACCTGGGGGCTGTTGGGGCCAGATTGCCATGCACGGAAAAGACATATTTTTCCAGGGTAACGGATCTGGCAAATTTCTGGTCACAACAAAGTCTGCAATCTGGTACACGGAGTTGGTTGTATAGCGCTGTCCTGGCCGTTCCTGCTATAGTTTATAATGAAGTCGGAGGGTTTAATGCTGATTTGGCCGTCGGTGAGGATGTTGATTTGACAAGCCGGATAAATCAAGCTCATTATTCTGTTCGGTATGAGGCTGGGCTCATCGGTTATCATAATCATCGTCGGACTACCTTGCGCGCTGCGTCCTCATATTTTTGGAGTAATGGACGATTAGCAAATCTATATTTTCATTCGAACCCTCAACTACGTTGTTTTAGAGTAGTGATAGTCGTTCAAAATGTTCTTCAGTGGTTATACAATACGATTTGCTGTAATAGAAAGAATATACTCAGCTTGTTGCTTTACTTGCCTGGTATAATTGTGATGTACTCTATTTTGAGTGTTTCTCTTGAGTATCATTATCAAAAACTGGTGAGGTCTTACATAAAGGAAAAGATAACAGCAGAGAATCTTTCGTCTCATGACATAAGGGATTCTTTTTTGTTGAGGGCTTTGAGAGGTAAGACTTCTGGCAATAAAGTCTGGTCATTTATCCCTCTTTCGGTATGTAATCTTCGAGATTTAGTCTATACTTTACCAATAATATTGCTGCTTTTGTTTTATTTTTTGAGGGCTTGAATGCGTATAGGTGTTAATTGCTTTCTTTTACAATCTGATCTTGGTGGCGCTAAACAGTATTTCCTCTCCTTGTTTCGTTATCTGTTGGCGAGTACTAGTGGAAATGAGTATGTTTTTTTTTATTTTCTTCAGAATATTGAAGAGCTTTCAAAAGTTATATCGTTAGAAAATAATGACAATGCCATCCTGCTTAAAAGCCAATCAGATATTAAAAAATATTTAGATATAATAGATGTTTATTTCTGTCCTTTTGGTTCATTATCGCCACGCCCCTTACCACTTCCAACTATAGTTACTCTTGCTGATATTCAAGAAGTTTATCATCCTGAATTTTTTTCACGTTATAGCCTGTTAGCTCGAGCATATCATTATCGAGGATCAACGAAGATGGCTGACAGGGTCATCACTGTTTCTTGTTTTTCAAAGAAGAGTATTATTGAACACCATGATCTTCCGGATAAGAAGGTGGTCGTCGCTTATCACTGTGTTGATGAAAGATTTTACAGGGCACAGCAAATTGCCCGTCAGCCTGCGCAGAGTCTTCCTCAGAAATACATCTTTTATCCAGCTAATTATTGGCAGCATAAAAATCATGACCTCTTGTTGCGGGCGATACAATGGGTTCGAGTTGAAAAACAAATTATTGTCCATTTAGTGTTGACTGGTTTTAGTCAGAAAAATGGTTATCCTACAGAAGATAAGATTTTAGAATATAATGTGTCTGATCAAGTACACCAACTTGGTTATATTTCTGTTGAGGAAATTGCTTATCTTTATCTTCATGCACAATTAATGGTTTTCCCTTCGATTTTTGAAGGGTTTGGTATTCCCCTTGTCGAGGCAATGGCAGTAGGCTGTCCGATCTTAGCTGCTAGCAAAACTTCATTGCCAGAAATTGGGGAAGACTGCGCTTGTTATTTTGATCCTTTTTCTGTTGAGGATCTAGGGCAGAATATAATAAAATTATTGGATGATAAAGAATTGCGTAATAATTTAATTCTTTGTGGGCACAAAAGGGCACAAAGATTTTCTGCCACCATAATGGCGGAAAATCATTTACGTGCGTTTGATGAAGCTTGTCAGGCCTATTCTGTTACAAGGTTTATATGGTTGCGGTGGTTCTATAAGTATTTCCATGCAACACGGATTCTCATAAACTTTTCCTGGGATATCCTCCGTGGTCGGTGTTGATCTTGGGTAACTTCTCAGCTCAATTACCTCAAATAACCGTAGCTGTGCCCTCTTTTAATCAAGGGAGTTTTCTTGATACCGCTTTGGAATCAATCTTTTCTCAGAATGTGCCAGTTGAGGTTTTTGTCTTGGATGGTGGCTCACAAGATTGTTCTTTGGACGTTATAAGAAAATGGGAGCAGCAGTTGGCCTGGTGGCGCTCAGAACCGGATAATGGACAGGCTGCAGCAGTGAATGAGGGGATTAGAAGAGGAACGGCTCCCTATGTGTGCTGGCTTAACTCTGATGATCTTTTTTTACCGGGTGGGTTGTCAACATTGCTCAAGTGTATAACGTTATCAGAGAAGCAAGCTGCTGTGTATGGAAAGGTGTGGAATATAACTGAAGATGGACGAAGAAAGAAACCATACAGGACAGTTGCGTTTAGTGTTCGACATTTAGCAAATCGTTGTTTTATCTCGCAGCCGGCTACTCTTATCCGCCGGGATGCCTGGGAAGCAGTTGGAGGCCTTGATGAAACGCTTACTATGGCTTTTGATTATGATTTATGGTGGAAACTGTATAAGTCCTTTGGACCATTAACTTATGTAGATGACTTTATTGCTGCCAATCGAAGGCATGATGCCACCAAAACAACGAGAAAACGTAAAGAACACTATTTGGAAGCCATGCAGATTGTACGAAAGTATTATGGCAGGGTTCCATTAAAATGGATTGTTAGCTGGCCAGTGAGAGTGAATGGGTGGCAAGTGTTGCAGTGGCTTAAAGATAGAATGACAGGTACTAAAAATACGAGAGGGTAACATTGTGATCAATAGAATTATTTCCGGAAAGACACTTGCCTCTGTCTTAGTTGTGTTTGTATTGGCAGCTTTTTTCCCTGATTTTGCAAGAGCAGTTGTTTATGTGGATCAATCCAGGTTCGGAGGTAATGGAACATCATGGTCTGCTGCCTATAAAACTCTGGAGGCAGCAATAGCAGGGAGTGGTAGCTACCAGGAATTTTGGGTTGCAGACAGTACCTATAAGCCAGCCAGTCCTTTAGTGCCTAAAGAAGGATCTAAATTTTATGGTGGATTAAAGTGGACCCCTGAGTCAAGACAATTATGCACTGAGTTTAAGCTACACATTCAATTTCAAACACAGCTGGTCGGCGCTGCCCCGGTTTAGCCTCTGCTGGTACTTCTGATATTGACTCCACGGTTGATGGGACCCC
>VMSP01000123.1 GCA_013792135.1 Desulfocapsa sp.
CAAAAGCAAGGGGGCACGGAATGTTGCCCAGGCAATGCGTAAGCTGTCATTTAACGTGGGCTCTGTTCTTGGCTGCCTGAATATTACCGGAAAGAATCACAGCCCTTCAATGCATGTAGGGTTAGCATAAATTTACCGTGGTTTTAAGTTTGCTTTCCTTGAACTCTGGTAATCAATCATGCTATTCTTTCAATGAACTTCGTTGGACCTTTCTTGGTCATAATTTTACTGCTGTTAAGCAGAAAGATCGCAGATTGGATGTGCTCTGCATGTTGGTGTAAAATTCTCAGTCTTTTTTGGGGATGGCCAAGTGAGAGTGAGGCTGCATGAATGCAGCAAAGTATTGTGACCCTGTCTTTGTCCGTTGTTGTACCGCTCAGCAGAAATTAGGTCCCCTTGGAAACAGGGAGAGTTTATGGATCCCCTCAGAGAAAAGGAGTAGTGCCATGGAGAAGTCAATGTTCAACTTTCGGGTTGACGAGGAGCGTTGTATCCAGTGTGGAGAGTGCGCGTTGGATTGCCCTGCCGGGGTTATCATCATGATGGACGGCATCCCCCAATTCAATGAGGAGGGTGGTTGCTTCCGCTGCCAGCACTGTCTTGCCGTTTGCCCTACCGCCGCCGTGTCGATTCTCGGTAAAAATCCGGATGAGAGCCAACCGCTGGCTGGTGCTTTCCCCACCGCTGGCCAGATGACCGCATTGATCAAGGGTCGCCGGTCCGTTCGGCGTTACCGTGACGAGGAGGTAGCTGCCGACTTGATTGACGAGCTCCTGGACATTGCCGGCCATGCCCCCACCGGGGTCAATGCCCAGAACGTGCTGTTTACCGTGGTCAAAGAGCGTGCGGTCATGAATGCGCTACGCCAGGAGGTCATGGAGCGGCTCGGGAGGCTCAAGGAGAGTGGTGGGCTGCCGGATGGATTTATCGGCCAGTATATGGGCGGGGCCGTCAAGCTCTGGCTGGAGGAGGGCAAGGACATCATCTTCCGCGGTGCGCCTCACCTGCTCATCACCAGTGCCCCTAAGGACTCACACTGTCCGGCCCAGGACACCCTGATCGCTCTTACCACCTTTCAGATGATCGCCCATGCCCACGGACTTGGCACGGTGTGGGACGGTTTGTTCATGATGGCGCTTTCTCTCTGTCCGGATCTGGCAGCAAGACTCGGTATCCCGGAACAGCATCTGGTCGGCTACGCCATGGCCTTTGGCTGGCCGGCCGTTGAATATCATCGTAACGTGCAGCGCGCTCCGGCCCAGGTCAATGTGGTACGTTGATGATGGGCGAATGGTGATACGGAAGGGAGTGGCTTTTGTTTATGATAAGAGCTGAGAGCGGTAACGGCTTGTTTTGTCGAGAGTAATGCAGGTCAACTGACAGGAAAGGAGCAATATGAATAAAATTCTTAAATTTTGTCTGCTTGGCGCAGGCGTAATTATTGGTCTGGCATTGGTGGTTGTGGTCTATGTGGTGGCAACGTTCAATCCCAATGATTACAAGGGAAAAATCATTGAGGCGGTCAAGGGGAGTACGCAACGTACGCTGAGCATTGATGGTGACATCAAACTTTCCTTCTTTCCTAAGATCGGCGCTGAGCTGGGTAAGGTGTCACTCTCCGACTTCAAGAGCGACAGCGAATTTAGCTCGGTGGAAAACGTGCATGTTTCCTTGGCACTCATGCCATTATTGAGCAGGCAGGTAGTGGTTGATGAAGTAATGGTGAGCGGTTTACAGACTACTCTGGTCAAGCATAAGGACGGAACGACTAATATTGACGATCTGCTAGGCAAGGACGAGAAGGGCGGCCAGGGTAGCAAGGCGGCAAAGAAGGACGTTTCAGATCCGCAGGGTGTTAACTTTGATGTCGCGGCTGTATCTCTAGAGAATACTAGCCTCACTTATCGTGATGAGGCCACTGGAGCGCATTTTGTTGTCAAGGACTTGAAATTTAATACCGGGCGTATTGCCAACGGCCTGCCGACTGAGATCAATCTGTCGGTCGGAGTGCAAGCCAACCAGCCCAAGCTGGACCTCACCAGCGAGATAAAGACCAGACTGACCTTTGATCTGGATAAAAAGCACTATCAACTGGAAGGCATGGAGCTGCAGGTCAGTGGCTCGGCGCTTGATATCAGTAATTTGAAAGTGCAGGCCAGTGGCGATGCCAGTGTTGATATGAGTACCCAGACCTTCACGGTGGGGAATCTTAGCCTGAAGGCCGCAGGTGTCAAAGGAAAAGATCCTTTTGACGCCATACTTGTGGTACCTGGCTTGAGTCTGGCCAAGGATAAATTTTCAGGTGACAAGCTGACCGTCAATGGCAATTTCGACGGGGATTCCGGCAAGATCGTCATTGCCCTGTCGCTGATGGACTTGGAAGGTAGCCAGCAGGCGTTCAAGTCCAGCGCCCTTACCCTTGATGTCGATATGAAACAGCCCGAGCAGATGCTTCAGGTGAAGCTCACCTCGCCTCTGGAGGGCAACCTTCAGGCTAGGCAGTTCACGATGAATGATCTCATCCTGGCGATGAATGCCAGTGGTGACAAGTTGCCCAATAAGTCGGTGCGCAGCGAAATGAAGGGCAGTCTGCAGGTGGATGCCACCAAGGAACGTGTGCAGCTTGCCCTTGCTGGCGGCCTGCTGCAGAGCCAGGTCAAGGCCAATGTTGGCGTGAACGGTTTCACCAGCCCCGCCATTCAGTTCAATGTAGAGGCGGACCAGTTTGATGCTGATCTGTATCTGCCGGAGAAGGCAGAGAAAACAGCCGAAGCACCGAAGGCAAAGGAGACGGAGCAGGCGCTAGATCTGTCCGGTTTGCGCAAGCTCAATCTGGATGGCACTCTGCGCGTCGGTTCCCTGAAAGTGGCCAATGTTAAACTGGCGCAGGTTCGGGTTGACGTGAAGGCGCAGAACGGGCAGGTCAACCTCAGCCCGCTTTCTGCCAATCTTTATGACGGCAGCATGAGTGGCAGTCTGGCGGTCAACGCCCAGGCCACGCCTATTATCGCCATCAAACAAAATCTGACCGGAATTAACGTCGCTCCGCTGACGAAGGATGCCGCCAACTTAGACACTTTGGAGGGTAGGGGCAATATCGGCATGGATCTCACCATGCAGGGCAACACCGTCAGTGAAATGAAGAAGGCCATGCACGGCATTATATCCGTAAATTTGGTCGATGGCTCCATCAAGGGGATCAATATCGCCAAGCATTTGCGCGATGCGAAGAACATCTTGAGCATGGGCGGTGCAAGCACTCAGACGCAATCCGCCAATAATGCCGAGAAGACCGATTTCAGCGAGCTCAAGGCGACATTCAAGGTGAATAAAGGGGTGGCGCACAACGATGATTTGTCCTTGAAATCGCCTTTGCTGCGCGTGCTTGGCTCAGGCGATATTAACATCGGCAACGACAGCATGGACTATCTGGCCAAGGCCACCCTGGCTAATACCCTGAAAGGACAGGGTGGTCAGTTCAATGTCAGCGGCATCACCGTGCCGGTAAGGGCCAAAGGCCCATTCAGTGATTTGCAGTACACCCTTGATTTTGGTGTGATGGTCGGTGAGGCGGCGAAACAAAAAGTTGAAACTGAAGTCAAGACCAGAGTGCAGGATCAATTAAAAAACAGCTTGCAAGGCTTGTTCAAGTAGGAACACTGCGGTGGGCCAGCTAATTGGTGGTGTGAAAAAGCAGTAGGGCAAGTGTATGGATACTTTTTTGGGGAAGATTGTCCTGGCAAGTGAAGAAATTTTTGTGGGATAGTTATTGCGGTGATTGTCAGAAAAAGTGATTTATGGAGAAACGAGCCTCTCGTTGTCCGGGGTGACAAATGTCACCCCGGAGTTGATTTCATTTAGGAATTAAGCCTGCTTCGATCCCATCTGGAAGTCGAAATAGGCATGACCTCCATGCTCGGTAATATCGAGACCCTCAAGTTCCTCTTCTTCGGTCACCCGCAGGCCGATAGTGGCCTTTAGAATTCTGAAGAGGATATAACAGCAACCGAAGGACCAGATAAAGGCGGCGCCGATACCAATGAGCTGAACACCGACAAGATGGGCGGTTACTCCCTCAATATTGAAGAGAGCAGCGGCCAGGGTTCCCCAGGCGCCATTTATACCATGGACGGAGACTGCCCCGACGGGATCGTCGATGCCGATCCGGTCAAAGAACAGGACTGAGAATACTACGAGCACGCCGGCAATAGCACCGATAATGATGGAACTGGTGGGTGAGACATTAGCACAACCGGCGGTAATTGCCACCAGGCCGGCAAGGGCTCCGTTCAGACTCATGCCGATCTCCGGTTTCTTGAAGATGAGCCAGGAGGTCATCATTGCGGTAACGCATCCAGCCGCAGCTGCTAAGTTAGTGTTGACAAAGATCATGGCAATGGTGGTATTACCGGCCGTTGTGGAGCCCGGATTAAACCCGAACCAGCCCAACCATAGGATAAATACGCCGAGTGCCGCCAAAGGGATATTGTGGCCGGGAATGGCCTTTACTCTGCCGTCCTTTGTGTACTTGCCGATGCGTGGCCCAAGGACTAGGGCTCCTGCCAGTGCTGCCCAGCCGCCGATGGAGTGGACGACCGTTGAGCCGGCAAAATCAATAAAGCCAAGTTTTCCCAGCCAGCCATCGCCATGGAAGAGGCTGCCCCATGCCCAACTGCCGAATATCGGGTAGACAAAGGCAGAGATAACCGCGCTGTAGATAATATAGGTCACGAACTTGGTCCGCTCGGCCATGGCCCCGGAAACGATGGTGGCTGCCGTGGCGGCGAATACAACCTGGAACATCCAGAAAGCAAGGATCCAGGGGTCGCCACCAACTGTGAAATCACTCAGGAAAAAACCGTCTGTGCCGAACCAGCCAGTGGTGGTTTTACCAAACATCAGACCAAAACCGATGGCCCAGAAGGCGAGGGAGCCAACGGAGAAGTCCATCAAGTTTTTCATCATGATATTGATCGCGTTTTTGGCCCGGGTAAAGCCGGCCTCAACGCAGGCAAAGCCGGCCTGCATGAAGAAGACCAGGGCGGCGCAAACGAGCGTCCAGATATAATCCAGGTTGGTCTGTACACCTTTGATCGCATCCGCATTCGTCATAATTGTCGGCGCCGCCTCTTCACCTGCCCAGCATAGGGTAGGCACAGCCAGCAGGGCCAGAAGTACCAGTAGCGTTTTTTTCATAGGATTGCCTCTGTAAGTAAAATTTTAGCGAAGCACTTGGGCTTCGAAACGGTTGTTTGTCTCAATTCCATCCTTAGATAGCATCTTTGCCTTTTTCCCCGGTACGGATTCGGCAGACTTCATCGACAGGCAGTACAAAGATTTTGCCGTCACCGATCTTACCAGTGCGGACGCTGGTCATGATGGCTTCCACCACTTCATCCACCCTGCTCGCCTCCACCACAATCTCAACCTTGACCTTGGGGACAAAATCCACCACATACTCAGCACCACGGTAAATTTCTGTGTGTCCTTTTTGTCTGCCAAACCCCTTGACCTCACTCATGGTCAGGCCAGTGACCCCCAGAGTGGTTAAAGTCTCCTTCAATGCGTCAAGTTTGAATGGCTTAATGATCGCCTCAATTTTTTTCATGTTCTTCTCCCATGGTTATAGCTCTGTGCTCTGATCAGTATCTTTCGTGTGATCAGGACAGCAGCCAAATATTTGATAATTTTTATTAAGCATCAACTATGCCAATATTTAATTTTAACTGAAGTTAATTGTATATATGTATGTATATCATAATGTTAACTGGTGGATGGATGCCCGATTGCTGGGGTTTCTTGCGTGCAGATATGATACAGTTTTGTAATTTGTTGATGTGTGGCGATACAGAAATGTACGATGTGTGCTTAAAAGAAGGGGTTGTGCCATGAAGCAGTGGCAGGGGGCTGTCTCCTAACCCGCCCGTATCCCGGCAGTGGCGGTCAAGATGCTGGCCAGGGTTGTGTCTGTCGCCACGGCAGCCGATCAGCTCGGGATGACAGATCGATAAAAGAGGATTTAATCTGTCACCTCTACCATTCCTTGCGGGTTTTGCAGCTCCGCAATCAAAGTTCCCGGGTTCAATTTTTTCGTGTCGTCCGCTCGTGTTCAGAGCCTTTCATGCCTGTCACCATTTACTCTACCAAATTGTAACCTCCATCTCAAATTGTCAACTTTTGCACAAAATGGATTGATAGACTTTTTGTTGTGTCGTAGCGGCTTATGCTTCTGAAATCCACGCTAATCAGGGAACTATGATTTTTTAATCTTTTGGCACACCGTTTGTAATAGTCATGGCAAGACAAAAACATGTCTGTCTTCAGGGCAGAACGTTTTCAGGAAATTTTATTCTTTACAGGCTGTACAAACAGTTAACCCAATTAAAAGGAGATGCAGGCATGAAAAAGATGAGAAAGGTGGCAATTTACGGCAAAGGCGGAATCGGCAAGTCAACCACCACCCAGAACACGGTGGCTGGATTGGCGCAGATGGGCAAAAAAATCATGGTTGTCGGCTGCGATCCCAAGGCTGATTCTACTCGATTACTGTTGGGCGGTTTGGCCCAGAAATCGGTTCTCGATAGTCTGCGTGAGGAAGGCGAGGACGTGTTGCTCGAGAACATCCGCAAGAAGGGGTATGGCGATACCTGGTGCGTTGAATCAGGCGGCCCCGAGCCCGGCGTTGGTTGTGCCGGCCGCGGTATCATCACCTCCATCAATATGCTGGAATCCCTTGGAGCCTATGCCGAGAGTGAGGAACTTGATTATGCCTTTTATGATGTTCTGGGAGACGTGGTCTGCGGTGGGTTTGCCATGCCTATCCGTGACGGCAAGGCTGAGGAGATCTATATCGTCTGTTCCGGTGAGATGATGGCCATGTACGCGGCCAACAACATCTGCAAGGGGATTATGAAGTTTGCTCAATCCGGCGCTGTTCGCCTTGGCGGCCTGATTTGCAACTCCCGGGCCGTGGACAATGAAAAGGAGATGATCGAGGAACTGGCCAAGATGCTCGGCACCCAGATGATCTACTTTGTTCCCAGGGACAATGATGTACAGCGGGCGGAGATCAACCGCAAGACCGTGATTGAGTGGAACCCCGATGTGCCGCAGGCCGACCATTATCGAGGTCTGGCCAAGGCTATTGATGAAAACAAGATGTTTGTGATCCCTAAACCGCTGGAGATGGAAGAACTGGAAAAACTGCTCATGGATTTCGGACTTATGAATTGATAGTTTGTAACTATTGGAAATTATAATAAAAATATACAGTAGGGAGAAAAGAACATGTTAACCATGATCAGAGCCATTGTCAGACCAGAGAAAGCGGACAAAATCCTTGCAGCCCTCATGGATGCAGGATTTCCTTCAGTGACCAAATACGCGGTGGCAGGCCGCGGCAAGCAGCGTGGTATAAAGATCGGCGATATTACCTATGATGAGATCCCCAAGGTCATGCTTATGAGCGTGATTAACCCGGCGGACAAAGATTTCGTCCTTGATACCATCATGAAAACGGCCAAATCCGGAGTCAAGGGTGCTTTCGGTGACGGGAAGATCTTTGTCAGTGATGTAGAAGAGGCTTACACCATCAGCTCCGGGGTTAAGGAGACGGAATTTGAATCTGAAAGGGGGCCGGTATGAAAGAGGTGATTGCGGTCGTGCGAATAAACATGATGAATCAGACCAAACAGGCCCTGACTGATGCCGGAATTGATGCCTTTTTTGCCCATGAGGCCCATGGCCGGGGCAAGGGTTTTGTTAATATGCATGTCCTTGAGGGGGCGAATCAGGGCTATGAGGAAGCAGCGTCCCTGCTTGGCGAAAAAGGCAAACTGTATGCCAAGCGGTTGGTGACGGTGGTGGTCAAGGATGAGCTTGTCAATGATGTGGTGCAGGCGATCATCCAAACCAATCAGACCGGCAAGCCAGGTGATGGCAAGATATTTGTGTTGCCATTAGCGGATGCTGTCCGCGTTCGTACCGGAGAAACGGGTACGAAGTCCATCGTCTAATATCAACAAGGAGTAGGTGAAATGGCAACAACTAAGAAAAAAATGGTGCAGTGGGATCCTGCTCATGTCAAGGCGGAGCTGCTGGCGAAGTATCCGACGAAGGTCGCCCGCAAGCGCTCCAAACAAATTATGATTAATGAGGCTCTGGAGAATGAAACCCCGGAGATTACGGCAAACGTTCGTACCACACCCGGAATTATCACCATGCGCGGCTGTACTTATGCCGGATGCAAAGGTGTTATCATGGGCCCGACCCGGGATATCGTTAATATTGTCCATGGTCCCATCGGCTGCAGCTTTTATGCCTGGCTGACCCGCCGGAACCAGACAGATGCCGGGACGGATGGTGAGAACTACATGAATTACTGCTTCAGTACCGACATGCAGGATTCGGATATCATCTTTGGTGGTGAGAAGAAACTGGCGCAGGCCATCCAGGAGGCCTACGATCTCTTTCACCCCCGGTCAATAGCCGTCTTTGCCACCTGTCCGGTGGGTCTGATCGGTGATGATATCCATACCGTGACCAAAAAGATGAAGGAAAAATTTGGTGACTGTAACGTCTATGCCTTCTCCTGTGAAGGGTACAAGGGTGTTTCCCAGTCTGCCGGACACCATATTGCCAACAATCAGGTCTTCAGGCATATCGTCGGCGAAAATGATGAGGAAAAACCCGGCAAATACAAGATCAACCTGCTGGGTGAGTACAACATCGGCGGTGACGGCTTTGAGATTGATCGCATCTTCAAAAAATGCGGAATCACAAATATTGCCACTTTTTCCGGGAACTCTACTTATGACCAGTTCGCCTCGGCCCATAAAGCCGACCTGAATGCCGTTATGTGTCATCGCTCCATTAATTATGTGGCCGACATGCTGGAGACCAAATATGGCATCCCCTGGATCAAGGTGAACTTTATCGGTGCTGATGCCACGGCCAAGTCATTGCGCAAGATCGCCCAGTACTTCGGTGATCAGGAATTCATCGATCAGGTGGAAGCGGTTATCGCTGAGGAGATGCCGAAGGTTCTGGAGGCCCGCGCCGATGTCCGGACTCGTACCGAGGGCAAGACCGCGATGATGTTCGTAGGTGGTTCCCGTGCCCATCATTACAAGGAGCTGTTCAACGAGATGGGGATGAAGGTTATCTCCGCCGGCTATGAGTTTGGTCATCGTGATGACTATGAAGGACGTCAGGTCATTCCTGATCTCAAGGTGGATGCCGACAGCCGGAATATCGAAGAGCTGGTGGTCGAGCAAGACGAGAAACGCTTTAACCCACGCAAGAGTGCACAGGAGATCAAGGCGCTGGAAGACGCCGGCTACGAGTTTAAAAAGTATGACGGGATGGCCCCTGATATGGACAAAGACACCCTGATTATTGATGACCTGAACCAGTACGAGGCGGAAAAAATGGTGGAGCTGATGAAGCCGGATATCTTCTGTGCCGGAATCAAGGAAAAATATTCCATCCAGAAGCTGGGCGTGCCCATGAAGCAGCTGCACAGCTATGATTCAGGCGGACCGTATGCCGGGTTTGAGGGTGCGATCAACTTTTATCATGAAATTGATCGCCTGGTGAACAGCAAGGTCTGGAGCTATATGAAGGCCCCATGGCAGAATAATCCCCAGCTTTCTGCCAGTTACGGATGCGAATAAGTATTCAGGTTGATCGCCTGTAGTCTTTTTGGGCTGTGAGCTAAAAGACTACAGGCAAAATACCTATAGATTAGAGACTAAATACCTATCGAGGTTAACCATGTTATTACGACACACACCAAAAGAAATAACCGAGCGCAGCGCCTTGATGATTAATCCGGCCAAGACCTGCCAGCCCATCGGTGCCATGTATGCCGCACTCGGCATCCATGGTTGCCTGCCGCATAGTCACGGCTCTCAGGGTTGCTGCGCCTATCATCGAAGCGCCTTGACCAGGCATTACAAAGAACCGGTCTCCGCAGCTACCAGTTCCTTTACGGAAGGTTCTTCAGTCTTTGGCGGCCAGGCAAATATGCTTCAGGCCATCGAAAATATCTTTGCCGTCTATAATCCGGTGATTATTGCCGCCCATACCACTTGTCTCTCCGAGACCATTGGTGATGATCTCAAGCAGATCAGGAAAAAGGCGATCACTGAGGGCAAGATACCCAAGGGTAAGTATATGATCAGCGCCTCTACTCCCAGTTATGTAGGGTCGCATGTCACCGGATTTTCCAACATGGTTAAATCCATGGCCGGACTCGCTGAGAGCACTGGTAAAAAGAACGGCAAGGTGAATGTTATCCCTGGTTGGGTAGAGCCATCGGATATGGAAGAGATCAAACGGCTGACCAATATGCTCGGGGTGAAGACCATCCTCTTTCCTGATACCTCTGGTGTCTTGAATGGCCCTCTGTCCGGGGAATATAAGATGTTCCCTGATGGCGGCACGACAGTGGCCGAGCTCATATCCACCGGGGATTCCATTGGTACCCTGGCCCTTGGCGAATGGTGTTCAGCCGCGGCTGCCCATGAACTGGATACCAAGAACAAGGTTCCCTGTCAGGTGCTGGATATGCCCTTTGGCCTGAAGGCCACGGATCGGTTTATTGATGCCCTGCGTATCATGGGCGGTGTTAGTGTGCCGGATGAGCTGTCCATGGAACGGGGACAGTTGGTGGACATGATTTCCGATATGCATCAGTATCTGTATCATAAAAAAGTGGCATTGGTGGGTGATCCCGATCAGCTCATTGCTATGACCGAGTTTCTGGTTTCCATGGATATGTGTCCGGTGCATATTGTGACCGGCACCCCCGGCAAGGAATTTGAGCGACGGATCAAGGAAATCACTGAGGACATGCCTTTTGAGGTCAATGTCAAGGCCAAGGGGGATATGTTCCTGCTCCATCAGTGGATCAAGAACGAACCGGTAGATTTGATTATGGGTAATACCTATTGCAAGTATATCGCTCGGGACGAGGATATTCCTCTGGTACGCTGGGGTTTCCCCATCCTTGACCGTCAGGGACATCAATATTTCCCCACGGTTGGATACAAGGGGGCCTTACGGCTTCTGGAAAAGATTCTTGGAGCTCTACAGGATCGCAAGGATCGGGATGACCCTGAGACGACGTTTGAACTTGTCCTGTAAGAAAGAACAAGGATGATATATCCCTCCTGTTTTTCAAGGGGGGACTTAAAAAAGTTCAGCATTATAATCATCTTCACCAGTGAATGAAAATGACATCTCTTAACACAACCACATGTTGTTGTTCCGCTGACCAGCCTCATTCTCCGCATGGACGGTGGGTTGAGATGGCGGTTGCTCCGCGCGCCAATAACCGGATCCGATTTGCAGCGACCAGTGAGTCTCAGCAGGCCATGATTCCAGGTCAGGCGTTGGCCCTGCTTGCTGATATCCTGGGTGAGGGGGGCCGGGTGGACGGAGTGACGATTGCCGGTCCCGGTGATCCGTTGGCTGATTCCGAGTCGACCGTTGCAATGCTGGCTCTGGTGCGTAAGCGATATCCTGAAATGGCCCTAGGTATCACAACACTCGGATTGGGAGGTGAAAAGGCGGTTCGGCAGCTGGTTGAGGCCGGGGTTAGCCATGTCACCTTGCTGGTGGATGCTGTTGATCTGGAGGTGATGCAGAAATTGTATGCCTGGATTCGGCCGGGGTCCAAGACTGTTCCCCTGTTTGCGGCAACAGAACTGCTCCTCAGTGAACAGCAAGGGGCTGTGAAGGCATTTGTCCTGGCCGGCTGCACGGTACATGTCAGAACCACGATCTATCCCGGATATAATGACGAGCATGCCGTGGAAATTGCCAGGACCATGGCAGAATTGGGAGTGCAGTCCATGGCTGTGGCGGCCTATGATCCGGAAGAGGGGGAGGAGGTCTTGCTTGAACAACCAAGCCGTGAACAGATGGCCGGGATCCGTGAACAGATGGCGAAATATCTCTCTGTTGTGGTGCTTCCGGAAAAAATCGTAGCAGCAAAAACGGCTGATGGGACTGGCTGCGGCTGCGGTCCGAGGCCAAGCGCTGAGCGTCCTAACGTGGCGGTGGTCAGCTCTGGTGGTATGGAGGTGGATCTTCATCTTGGGCATGCCGCCAAAGCGCTGATCTATGGTCTCAGGGGAGACGGGCTTACCTGTCTCCTGGAAACCAGGACTTTGCCGGAGCCGGGGACTGGCGGGTCTCGTTGGGAGATCCTGGCTGAGACCTTGAAGGACTGTTTTGTCCTCCTGGCGGCCAGTGCCGGTGAGAGCCCGAGAAAGATATTGGGTAGCCGGGGGATCAGTGTTTTGATCACCGATGGCAGTATCGAAGGGACGGTTGATGTCCTGTATGGTGGTGGGAAAAAAGGCAAAAAGTGCCGTAAGTAAAGGTCTTTTTTGGTGGTTTGAGCAGCGGTCTGCAAATGAGTTTTTTTAATGTAAGAAAGGAGAAAAAATGGCAATCCCAGAACGACAAATCCTTGTCTGCCAGAGTTTTCGGGTAGCGGGCGATAAAAAAGGTCTCTGCCACAAGCAGACTGATGGTTTTCTCCAGTATATTGAGGAAGAAATCCTTGATCGCGGTCTCGACTGCCTGGTCACCGCAACCACCTGCCTCAAGCAGTGTGAGTCTGGTCCAATCATGGTGGTACAACCTGAGAATTGGTGGTTTAAAGGGGTAAACAGCACCGACGTCATTGATGCCATTCTCGATGGCATTGAGGATGGCGAGCCGGCGGCAGAGTATTTGATTGCCTCGTAGGGCATAAGGGTAACAGGATATGACGGATATCACCTTTTTCGAAAAACCGGGTTGCATCAATGGAGAAAAGCAGAAGGCGATCCTTCGCGCCGCTGGCCATAGCCTGTGCTGTATAGATATCCTCAGCTATTCCTGGAATCGCGAAAAGCTTCTGGCCTTTGTGGCCGGTAAGGTGCCGGTGGAGATGATGAATCATACTGCTCCGGCCATAAAAAAAGGGGAGATTATCCCGGACCGCCTCTCTTTTACTGAGGCGGTGGAGATGATGGTGGCGGATCCCATCTTAATCAAGAGACCTCTTGTCGAGGTTGATGGCCTGAGCATTCAAGGGTTCATGGATCCGCGCCTTGCGCCGTATCTGGGAGGCTGGGATGGCCGTAGCGATGTGGTGACCTGTCCAAATCTGCAGGCCCTGTCCTGCGATGAGCAAAAAGGAGGGAACAAGTGACCTTTAAATCATATCTGGAGTCTAATGGTGAAAACTGCCCTAAATGCGGTTCCTCGGCCATTAAGGCAAGTTCGCCACCGGAAAAGGTAAAGGGGGGCAAGGTTCATGTTTCCATGTTTTGCGCAACCTGTGGTGCCAGATGGCGAGACATCTATACTCTCAGCAAGGCTGAAGAGTTGTGATCTGCCAAGGGTGCCATGGTTAAATCCAGCCCACTGAAAAGGCCGTGTTGGTAGATTTATTCAACCTTTTTCCGCACAAAAAAAGAGGAGTATCTCCATGGAGCCGACCCCAAACTTTTCACTATCCGACCTCAGAAAGGCCCTGCCCATCCAGGGATGGGAAGATTTCTGGGGTGAAGGGAAAGCCTTCCTCAAGACCGCAGCCGCAGCCTATACGCAGCAAAAAAAGGCCTTCACTACCGTGATCCTGTACAACATTATTGCCATGGCAATTGAGAAATTCGTCATGACAGCCCTGATGTGCCAGGGAAAATTACCCAATAACCACACCATGAAAGATCTTGTCGAGGCTATGGATGAGGCCTTTCCCGGCGCCATGTCGGGCATACGGGAGGGACTCTTGAATCTTGATCAATATCAGGAGATCTGTGATGTTGATACGTTCAATATCGCCGGCCCAGCCATGGAGGAAATTCCTGTCATGCTGGATCTGGCCGACAGGTTGCAGAGTTTGGTGGAAAAACAACTTTTAGACGGGAAGAATGAAAAATGAGCCTGAAACCCTTAGGGATTGTCACGGAAATTGTTGAATCCGCCGGGATGGGGATTTCCTACGCCTATGAAGATCTGGTGTTTTTGGAACACAATGCCTTTCTTCTGCAATTCACCGCCAACGACAAGGAGCTCCTCATCCATACCAACAGTGAGGCTGAAGAAGGTGAGATCAAAGACTCCATTGCCAAACTGAAAAAGATGGCCGCGGATAATGGTATGACCTTCACGGGCGGTGGTAGGTATTCTTTAACTCAGGCTGATGATGAAAATATTCGGATCGAATTTTTTTAACTGAGTCAGTCCGGTTTGTGAATTTTGCGGCGTGATCTGATGATACCGGGAAAGAGGACCCATGGCCGACATAAGGGTGAAAATACGTACCGCAGAACCTGCTGATATTGACAGCCTGGTCTTTTTGCTTGCCACGCTTTTTGCGATCGAAGAGGATTTTGTCTTTGATGAGCAGAGGCAGCGGCGGGGCCTTGCCCTGATGCTTGAAAATGAACGAGGTCGTGTGCTGATTGCCGAGGCTGAGGGTCAGGTGGTCGGCATGTGTACCGGGCAGTTGCTTGTCTCCACGGCGGAGGGGGGGCTGTCCCTGCTGGTTGAAGATGTGGTGGTCGATGAACAGTGGCGTGGGTGCGGCATAGGCCGTCTGCTGATGGCGGCAATCAGCGATTGGGCCAGAACAAAAAAAGTGTCACGCCTTCAGCTCTTGGCCGATCGCAACAATATCCCAGCCCTTGACTTTTACCGGAGTCTGGGCTGGCATACGACGGAGCTCATCTGTCTGCGGATTTATCTGCAGCGATGAGACAAGCTGGTTAAACAATACGACAAAAGGAGAACAAAAGGATGAAAGGAACATGGGAAAAAATATTTGAATATGCCTCAATGCCGGTCCATGGCACGCTATCGAGGAAACTACGCAAGGGTGTTACCCTGCAGATCAATGAAGGAAAAATGTATGAGTCTGCCGTGATCTTTTTGGGAGAATTTGTCCGCATATCGGAAGAGGGCTCGGACGGCAATAACATCAACACCTATTATGATTGGGGCAGCATTGAAACGATCAGGACATATAGTCCTAAGGAGTAGTACTGTGCAGGCTGACGGCGTACCACTACCGTCAGCCTGTCTTTTTTTTAAGGAAAATTATCATACTTGTACATGATAACTGATTGGCGCCACTAACCTAATGATGGCGAGAAGCACCTCTCCTCTCCTGCGCGGCCCTTGCTGTCATGAAGCGTAAAAAAAGCTTCACTTCCGAGATTCATTATAGCAGCCATTAAAAGTGATCATAAACTATCGCATGAGTATCGGCGGTCTGGATGAGAATATGCCATGCAACATCTCCTGCGTGCTAAGCTGCGATATCTTGATGCCCTCAGCGGATCTGTGATATTGATACGTACAATTGTGCCCCGGCCCTGAGGAGATCCCTGATATCTTCGCTCTCAACCAAATGATAAAAGAGTTTGTCGGTCAGTGCGCTCAAGCTTAAAGTTTTGTACCAAGGTGTCTGTCTGTGCTGGGCCTGGTGCTGATGGTCAGTAAAAAAATGAAAGATCGCCACCCGGCGGGGATGGATCGTTGAACAATTTTGTTATTTAGTAGTCATAAAAAAGTACAAAAATGTAATTTTGTCGAAGGAAGCATATTTTTATTATTTGCGTAATTCTAGCAAGTTATGCTTTGTGTGAAGTTTTTTTTGTTGGCATGAAATTTGCTTTAACTGAAGTATACAGAAGACGGGCTTTTGGCCTTTGCAGATAATTGCATAATTTTATAGAAAAGGAGAGAGGAGATGAGTGAATTCACGAAAAAGTTATTGGCCGGGGTTGCAACTACTGGGGTATGTCTTTCCATGTTTTCGGGAATGGCCTATGCCGAGGAAGATAAACCAACGGCGGATCTGACCTTTGGTGCATACAGCC
This sequence comes from Desulfocapsa sp., assembly GCA_013792135.1. Classification (GTDB taxonomy): domain Bacteria; phylum Desulfobacterota; class Desulfobulbia; order Desulfobulbales; family Desulfocapsaceae; genus UBA2270. Next base: position 15,888 of record VMSP01000123.1, read on the forward strand.
AGTATATCTGGCGTGGATTTGAGTTGAGCAAAGACAGTCTTGTGATTCAGCCGTCCATGACCGTTGCCTATAAGGGTTTTTCTGCAAACCTTTGGGGAAATCTCGATACTGATCAGTACTCCGACACAACGGATGGGACTAACAATTGGAATGAGACCGACATGACTCTGGCCTATGGTTGGGAAATGGGTCCTGCCGCTTTTTCCGTTGGCTATATTTACTATGCCCTCGATGGGGTGGATGATTCGCAGGAAGTATTCGTGAGCGCGGCGCTGAACACCCTCTTGACGCCGACCCTGACCGTGTATCGCGAAATTGATTCCTATCAGGGCTGGTATACGACCCTCGGGATTTCCCATTCTTTTCCGGTTCAGGGAGACATCACCCTGGATCTAGGTGCTCAGGCGAGCTATCTTTCAGCGGATGAGGCCTCAACCTTTGCTGACGCAAATGGCGATTCCTACAGCAATTTCCATGACGGGATGTTGTCGGTGGGTGTTACCGTGCCAGTGAGTACTTACATCACAATTAATCCGAAGCTCAGCTATACCTTTGCCCTGAGCAATGATGCCCAAGACCTCATGCAGGCAAGCAGCAAAAATGGGAATGACGACAACTTCATTTATGGTGGAGTGTCTGTGAGCATGGCGTTTTAACAGGGGCTTTTCCCCAATCTTTTCCCTGTTCGGCCCGTCTGTCTTATTCTCTTCCTGCTTAAGATAGACGGGCTTTTTATATGCAAAAAAAGGTCTTGCGTAACCGTTATATTTTGGTAAATATAACGAAATGGAAAAAAATACGATACAAGATAAGGTGAAATCTGGCCTGCAGTGGCGGGGGAGGATCTGGCTGGAGGGGACTGATGGCACCTTTCTTGGCCATGGCCGGGTAGTTTTGCTGGAACGAATCAAAGAGCACGGCTCTCTCTCTCAGGCGGCCAAGTCCATGGAGATGTCCTACAAACATGCCTGGGATCTTCTTGGTTCCATGAATCGCCAGGCGGGATGCAGGCTGGTGGAAACCACCCGAGGCGGAAAGAGTGGTGGCGGGGCCACGCTCACGCCGGCAGGGGAGAAGGCCATTGTTATCTTTTGGTATTATCATGGGCGCTTCCAGGATGTCTTGAAGGAGATGACCGCAGAATTTGCGGAAAATTTGTGTGAAGAAAAAAAAATCTGTTCATAATTAACCGAGGGAGGGTGTAGCATGTTTGAGAAAGTCTTTATGGGGATATCTGTGGTCATAGTAGCGCTTTTTTTTGGGCCATCTTACGCCAGCGCGGGAGAAGAACTGCTTATTTCCGCTGCCGCCAGTCTTACTGATTCGTTTAAGGCGATTGGAAGAGCGTATGAGGTCAAAAATCCCGGGATTAAGATTCTCTTCAATTTTGCGGCAACGGGTCCACTCCTGCAACAGATAGAGCAGGGAGCGCCTGCTGATGTTTTTGCCTCTGCTAACCAGAAATTCATGGATAAAGCGGAAGATGGCGGTTTTGTCCAGCCTGGTAGCAGAACAGATTTTACCGGGAATTCCCTGATGCTCATCAGTCCGGTGAATATGACGGTGGTGAAGGGACTTGCTGACTTGCAATCAGCACAGGTGTTGAAAATCAGTACTGGCAATCCTGACTCTGTTCCTGCGGGGAAATATGCTAAAGCAGCCCTGGAAAAGCAGGGCCTCTGGGAGGCACTTTTTCCTAAATTCGTAATGGGAAACTCGGTGAGACAGGTCCTTGAGTATGTGATGCGGGGAGAGGTTGAGGCAGGTTTTGTCTATGGAACAGATGTTGTGATTGCCAAAGACAAAGTAAGGGTTGTAGCCGAAATTCCAACTACCAAGCCAATTGTTTATCCAGTGGCTGTTGTGGCGGCGAGCGCGAAGAAAGAACAGGCCCAAGCTTTTATTGACTATCTTTTAAGTGCTGAGGGTCAGGCAATCCTGGTTCAATATGGTTTTAAGAAATTATAAATAACTCAGTCGTGAGCCACAACTTGTATACGCTGATGGCTGAAAGCTGTTACCAAAACTATTCCCCGCCAAAAAAACATGCCCGATCTTTCGCCCCTGTGGCTTACCCTGCGCATTGCCTGTTTCGCGACCTTGATCGCCTTTGGCTTTGCCGTGGCCTTTGCCTGGATCATTGCCCGTTTTAGTTTCTGGGGCCGGGATTTACTCGATGCCATTCTCACCTTGCCTTTGGTCATGCCACCCACCGTTCTGGGTTATTATCTCATTGTGCTTTGGGGCCGTAATGGGTGGTTGGGTGGCTGGCTGAATGAGCATTTTGGTATCACCCTGATGTTCACTTGGCAGGGAGCGGTTCTTGCCGCCACAGTGGTGGCCTTTCCCTTGCTCTTTAAGTCGGCGCGGGCCGCCTTTGAAGGGGTTGATACTGAATATGAAAAGGCCGCACGTATTCTGGGTGATAATGAGATGCAGGTGTTTTTCCGGATAACTCTGCCGCTGGCTGCCCGCGGTCTGGTGGCGGGAACCATGCTTGCTTTTGCCCGGGCCATGGGTGATTTCGGGGCGACCCTGATGGTGGCGGGTAATATTGAGGGCCGGACCCAGACCGTGGCTATGGCGGTTTTTGACGCCGTGCAGGTCGGGGATTATAGACTGGCGAACACACTGGTGGCTATCATGTCGGTTGTCTGCGTTACCATCCTTGTTCTGACCAACAAGCTGGCAGCAAGGCGGCAGGGAGGGACAAAGTAATGAGGCTTGAGGTTGATATCTGCAAAACACTACGATCTGGAGACAGAAGCTTTGTGCTCGAGGCATCATTCTCTTCCCAGGATGATCTGACCGTGATCTTCGGAGCCTCCGGTTCGGGCAAAAGTCTCACCATCCAGGCCATTGCCGGCTTGGTCAGGCCTGACAGCGGCAGGATCGTTGTTGGAGGCGAGCCTCTTTTTGATAACAGCCAAGGGATTGATCTGCCGACAAGGGAACGTAATATCGGCTATCTCTTTCAGGATTATGCCCTGTTCCCGCATCTGAACGTCCGGGAGAATATCGCCTATCCTTTGAAGAAGACGTGGTATTTCGCCTTGTTGCCTGGACAGCACCACGCGGTCGAAGAAATCATGGCGGCCTTTGAAATCACCCACCTGGCCGAAAGCTTTCCGAGCGAGCTGTCCGGGGGGCAGAAGCAGCGGGTGGCCCTGGCCCGGGCGCTTATCAAGAAACCTTCCATTCTCCTGCTGGACGAGCCCTTCTCCGCCCTCGATTCCATGCTCCGCCACCGGATGCGTATGGAACTCCTTGAGATCCGCCAGAAATTTGCTGTGCCCCTGGTGGTCATCACTCACGACCCTGCCGACGTGGAGGTCTTTGCCGATACCCTTGTGGTCTTTGAAAATGGGGGGGTCAAGGAGGTCGACCGAAGAAAGCAGCAGCCTGAACCTGCACCGGCAAATACCTGGCGTCAGAAGGTCTGTTGGCGGGCAAAATGGGAACAGGAGCAGGCCCTGGCGGAATAATTATTTGTAGAAGCTTAGCTCGGATCTGACAGCTAGGGTGAAAGCCGCCACACTTAATCTGACATTCGTATATACAGTAGCCACCTACAGTTGGGGAAATGGGCAAACTGTTAGGACTGCCAGTGCGAATCTCTACCGAGACACATCAACTGATCTTCAAGATCCAAGATCCTCGTTAAAGCTTCTCTTCTCGCAGATAATCTTAACTTGAGACTAAGTTCTATTTGGTTGAAGTTAGTAGTGGCAATATCAAACAAACATTAATGTTGAGTATTAATTGTGATGGCTGGTAAAAACATGGGCCATGGAAATTTGTTAATCTCAATTTCAAATACCCTGACATGGCCTGAATTAGAACCATTAATCCCATCATTATAAGGAGCCCCAATCGCCAAGATCAAACCATTTGCACTGAGACTGACTGAATGTCCTGAGTTGTCATCAGCCGCTTCTCCGTCAATATCTGCTCCCAGCTGGTTCCAGCTTGAACCGTTCCACTTGTAAATCCTGACATGACCAGAATTAGAACCGTTAACACCATCATTGCCAAGAGCTCCAATAGCTACAATTGAACCATCTGCACTGAGACTGACTGAACGTCCTGAAAAGTCATTTGCCGCTTCACCGACAATATTATTTCCCAGTTGGTTCCAGCTTGAACCGTTCCACTTGTAAACCTTTACATGACCTGAATATGAACCAACTTCTACATCAGCCCCAACAGCTACAATTGAACCATCTGCACTGATGCTGACTGATTGCCCTGAATAGTCACGTTCCGCTTCACCGTCAATATCCTGGCCCATTTGTGTCCATGTGCCGGATACATTCTTATACACCCTGACATGACCAGAATTAGAACCGTTAACACCATCATTAGCATAAGCACCTATGGCTACAATTGCCCCATCTGAATTGAGACTAACTGAATATCCAGATGAGTCATAAGCTGCTTCACCGTCAATATCTGAACCAACCTGGGTCCAAGTGTTGGAAACATTCTTATACACCCTGACGTGACCTGAATCTTCACCATTAATGCCATCATTAAAATGAGCTCCTATGGCCACCACTGAACCGTCTGCACTGAGACTAACAAGCCAACCTGAGTAATCACTAGCCGCTTCTCCGTCAATATCTGCTCCCTGTTGGTTCCAACTTGAACCGTTCCACTTGTAAATCCTGACATGACCAGAATATGTACCATTGCCATTATTTTGATTAGCCCCTATGGCAACGATTGAACCATCTGCACTGAGACAAACTGAACGTCCTGATAAGTCATTTGCAGCTTCACCGTCAATATCCTGGCCTATTTGTGTCCATGTGCCGGATACATTCTTATACACCCTGACGTGACCAGAATATGTACCGTTACCATCGTTATAAGGAGCCCCAATAGCTATAATTGAGCCATCTGAACTGAGGCTAACAAACCATCCTGAACGGTCATCAAAGGCTTCACCGTCAATATCTGCACCAAGCTGATTCCAATCTGAACAATACCCAATTTTTACTATTGTTAATAAAAAGACGTTTACTAATAATATAATTGAGATGAATCTCTTCATTATTTTCTCCTTTATAGCTGTTTCGGCTAGCAATTTTATACAGCAAATTATTTATAAAATGAAATAAAAAGAAGGATAGATAATCCATAGACATCTCAACCCGAGGACATTTGGATAAAATAAGATATTCGATGCGGCAATATTAACATTAAGGTCACTTACGCCGCTAACAAGCTTGCCATTAGGCCGTAGATGTTCTCGACGTGCAAACGTGGTGAGTTCTAATCTGCCATATCTGGATAATATTTTTTAACGCACTTTTCACAAATTCCGTGGCTGAACTGGGCCTCTGAATTTTCAGAAATGTATTTTTCAAGTTGGTTCCAACAACCTGTGTCGTCACGAATTTCTTTGCAATGCATGCAGATTGGAATTATTCCTTCTAACCTCTTGATTTGGACTAACGCTGATTCCAGTTCTTCATTCCTTTGCCTCAGTAACTCGTGCTGATTATTGATATCAATAGTACGTTCAATCACGCGCTGTTCCAGCAGGTCGCGCTCTGCTACGAGTTGAGCCGCACTTTCACGTACTGACATTTCGGCTAATTTTCGTCGCCGATTCTGAATTGTCAGAGCGACCGTCATAATGCTTAGGGCAAGTATCACCAGCACTGCCGAGATAACGGCCCTCTTATATTGCCCCCATAGTGTCAGCGGACGATTTACAAATACGCTGTCAGCGGGAAGACGATCCGGATTAACGCCCCATCGTTTGATCTGCGTCCAATTGAACATCGGCTTGGTGAAACTTGAAGCAGATTCTGTAATGAGTGGTTTCCCACTTTCGAGCGCCAGCATTACGTTGCCCAACATCACGCCAACCTGTTCCATGTCAACCATGGAACCACCGATTACACCAGTATCGATTTGTGTTGAAAACATACTTAGAACCGGCGCATTGGATATGCTGGCCAAGGACTTCACCACATCGCGAGGAACAAATGTCTTTCCGGTGATATCTGACGTGACATTTGAATAAATAATGAGCGTATCAGGTGGCAATGTAACAACATACTTCATCAGTTCATCAACAGAGCGTTGACTCGTGTATTCAAAGTCCAGCTTCCCTTGCCAAGACGCAAATTCAGTGCGGGCCTTACTCTCAAACATCATATCAACCGGTACAGTCCCTGATACATAAAGTACCTTGCGGGTTTTGGGAAAAAGCTCCAATCCTCGTTCCAAAGTACCGCGCGGGTCCAACTCCAAAGGGATGTAAGTAACTTTTCGATCTGGATGTCTGATTTCTTTGTTGAGCTCCCCAAAAATTGCAATGCAAGGACTGCCCGGAGAAAGTTCCTTCCCCTCGTTAAAGAGGAAATTCAACCCTTCTTTACTGTAAGTAACAATCAGGTCAAATTGTTGTCCAGCATATTTTTGAAGTAAAAGTTCGCTTATCTTGGAACGGTGTGCTGGGAACTTGGGTGGCGCGATGTCCAGATATTCATGGACGAAGTCGACGGATCGCAAATTGCTATTTTTTATTACTGTGTTGATGCCAGCGGCTATTGTTTTGCCTCAGTCGGAAATGGACTTTCAGACCGCCTGCTGTAAGTAACTATCGTGTTCCTTTGAAGACATGATTTCAGAGAAGACTTTCTGTCGTTTTTGCTTTCTCAGTTCTTTTGCTTCTTCAAGCTTTCTGTCTC
>VMSP01000018.1 GCA_013792135.1 Desulfocapsa sp.
ATGACATGGTTCACATTCAAAGTAACTCCTCCCTCATATTTGTAATATGAATCTTCTATCAGTTGTGGGAGGTGTTGTCCAGGATATAATGCAACTTGTCGATATTGTTTTGTAAGCGAGTTAGGATAAATTCACCCTGTCCCGGCTTGGGTAATTTTTTTCATGATACAGAATCCAACCAGATAAGAGAAAGGTTGCCAGGGCAAATGTGACGATAAAGGCATGCCTCCAGCTTGCTTTCGTAAAGCGAATAGCAGAACCATAATAGGCGATACTTAAAGCGAAGACTGGAACCCAAAGGAATATTAAACGGACATACGTTGTGAATAAAAAAGCGAAAAGAAGATTGCTGACAATGGGTACAAAATCAAGCTGTTTTTTACGCAAAGATGCTATAAAGACAAGACCAATAATGACGACTGAGGTATTGGCGAAAAGGGGCAGTTGGGGAGTATTGTTTATCTCAAAAGTGCTGCTGTATGCCATTACATGACTAATATCGTTCTGTAGTTGTTTATCAAAAGACTGCAAAATCAATTGCTGAATGTAGTCATACCCATAAGGGGTGATAAAAATAGCACCAGCGGAAAGGCAAAGTGCCAGGAGCAGGTGATAATATATTTTTCTTGGAAGGGCGTTCTGTTGATAAAAGAGTTGGTTCAGGGTTTCTCCAACACCGACACAGAGTAAAAAAAGACAACCAAAAGTAAATACTCCATGCGTGTTGACCCAAACCAGGATCAACAAGGGAAAGAGGTACAGATGGTATAATATCTTGTTATTGAGCTGTTTAATTTCGTACCAGTTCCAGACGATTAAGGCCATCAAGGCAATGGAGATTACTTCTGGTTTGTCAAGCACACTTAGGCTCATGATCAGAATACAGAGAGTGGCGCTAAACCAGGTGATGGGGTTATAAAGGGTGTTTCGTTGACGAGCCAGATGCAGGATAGTTATGAAGAGTGTTGTAGCGGTAAGATAGCGTAACGCTATAATACCGTAAAAACCAGAGTATTTATGGAGAAGAAAATAAATGACCTGCCCGAACCAGGCACAATAGATATGGTTGTTGCTTGAAGGCGTCCAACTATAGATGGTGTGATCTGGGGTGAGGGTGTGGTTTTCCAGAATTGCCTTGCCATAGAGCAGGTGAAACCAGATATCACCATCAAAGATAGGCACATAGAGAATAGCCCAGAGGGTGAGAAAGGCCGTGGCGATCATTGCTATGATGATCGCTTTTTCTATTTTTGTATATTCCATGATCGGCAATTCATTATTTATATTCTGCAACGGGAACTCCTTTAGTTAGACAGTCTCGTAACGGTTCAGTGCTTCTGTTTTTCTGCACCCATGCGGCGCATAGGAGCCAGATGACTTGTTAAAATTGCTAATGATATCATTTGCTCGCCCGTAGAGGAGTGTTCCTGCGCAAAATCACCGACAGTATGGATTAAATAGTAGGAGTCAGCCACTGCGGGTGAGCAGGAAATGCTTTCATGCTTTGGAGCTCCCGTATGTGGAGTTGGAATTCATTTCTGGCACTCCATCAAACAGTGGGTATAAGGGACCCAGAGTTTATGACGAACCTCAACCTTTGGAGAATCAAAAGTTGTTTTGGCAATCGCCAGGTAGCCATTTTTGTCTCTCACGTTTTGCCCCCGGTCGTGTTGAACAAGAAAACGGGCTATTTGATTTTGTGAGGAGTCCAGGCAAGGGTCAATTGTCAACAATCTTCCACCTGCCTTGAGCGCCTTTGATGCAAGTTGCATGATGGCTGTTGCGGTAAGATCATCAAGGTGATGTATTAACCCAATGGCCAGGACAATGTCGAAGGATGGCAATTCAGCCAGATCAGAAGGCTGGAGTTGTTTGCACTGGAAGTGGGCGCGCTTGCCGAATTTTGACTGGGCGTGATTGATGTATTCTTCACTGATGTCAAATCCCCAGTAGTCAGCATCGGGGAGGTAGGACAAGATATCAGCTGGGCCACAACCGATATCCAGGATCTTCATTCCTTGAAACGGTCTTATCGCAGTGGTGACAAAATTTTGTCGAAACCTATATGCCCCCATAAATAACGTAAACAGAGAATAAATAATCGGATTGGACAAAACAGATCTGACTCCATTAGTTATCTGAGCCATCAGGATACCTGTGAGACTGTAGCTTTTTTTAATGTGCAATCCATGATTGGTTGAAGCTCGGCTGGGATGAATCGGAACAGGTGGTGCAATTGTGCTCTCACCAATATCAAGAGTACTCTTCTGACTATAGAAGATCTGCGGCTGGAAAAATCGGGGTCAGAGGCAATACGCTCAATGGTTGTCACTAACAAACAACGATTAAATGTTACTTTCAATCCTGGATGTAGTTGAACAATCTTCCTGACCTGAATGACATTTATCCAGTTGAGAGACTTCCAGGTTATTGAAGGATCGGACACCTTCTGACTGCCAAAAATCTTCTTTCCTAGTACCTTTTCCGTGACCTGTTTGGAAAACAGAGTGGGAATGTTAAAATGCGGTTCGTAAGGGAAAAGGTAGTTTGGGGAGGTGAAACGATAGGATGCGCCTGGCTTCAGACTCTTTACTATCTTGGCTATGACAATCGAGGCATTATCTACATGTTCCATCACATTTATTGAAAATACATAGTCGAAAGTGGCGCTTGCCGTGAGTGCTTCGGCGGCTATATCTAAGGTTTGGGGAAGACATCCTAAAGTGGTAGCTCTTGCCAGCACTATTTGACGTATCTGTTCAAAATGAGAAAATCCGATAGCGATTGGTTCAAGTGCAGTTACTTGAAAGCCTTCCCTTATTAACTGACAACTTAGCAACAGCGAACCTGCACCAACTTCGAGTATTTTGGCACAGGGTGGGAGATTCTCCAGATCTGAAGTAATGTGACGCCTCCCAAATGCGGCTTCCTCTGCGTAGGTGTCAAACAAAGATAAAAGCTCTGGTGCTAAGTCGACAAAATGTAAGCGAACATCAGTGATTAACCAGTCGATAGGTGCTTGCTGTTCATGGTCAGGCATTGTTTTTTCCTCCTGTCTAATATATTGGAAGCATATCAAGTGTACTGCATCACAAGAATGCCAGATATTATAAGGAGGATGCCCAATATCTTTGGTAGAGAAAGCGTTTCGCCAAGCAATATTATGGCCATAATAGTTGTTAGCAGTGTCAGCCCGCCGGTGATAATCGGATAAGCATAACTTAGGTCTGTTTTGGTCATCGCTGCCATCCAGAATAAGGATGCCACGAATGCTGCGATGAATCCACTGATGATATAGCCGTCTGCCAGGAGACGCAGAAGAAAAAATAGCTTATCGATAAAATGGTCTGGCAGTGGGCCATAGTGGCCAATTCGCCACTTCATGATAAGCTGCCCGTATACGGTAAAGAGCACAGTGCCTATAATGTACAGGTATTTCAAATAGGCATCCTCATTCGGTACCTTTGTAAAGAGCGTTGGCCCTGATAAATGTTCCATTGGGAACATCAACATGGTCGCTTATAACAGCACCGGCCCCGACAAAGCAGCTTTCACCAATATTCACAAAACCACAAATGGTAGCAGACGGCGACAAAAAGGTATTTGTAGAAATTTTACTGTCATGGTTGACTACAACTCCTGGCCAAATCACAGCGGCTTTGCCAATCACTGCATTGCAATCAATAGTGGCGTTTGCCATTATAATCGCACCTTCGTGTATGTTGGCAAGAGATCTGACATACGCATGTCGATGAATCAGGGTTGCCACCTTGAAACCAGCAGATTTAATACGTTCAAATGCTATTAGACGCGCTGGTAGATTGCTGTAGCCAATACCTAAGACGATTTCATAATTGAAAGGATTGTAGCGTTCTAAAATATCTGCAAAGGTACCGATAATAGAATCATCTGTCCTGAAATCATCGATGAAACCGCAGAACTTCATTTCGTGAAATTCAAGGAAATCTTTCAAGATCAATGCAAAATCGTTAGATCCGTAAATGAGATAGTTCATAATGTTTTCAAGTCGGTCAAAGATCGGTCAACAGCCTCTGAAAATGTTGAAATCAGATCGTTCCAAATGCCTTCGGCCAGTTCCGAATGAGTCTGCTTGGCATTGTGTATGGGGGGGCCAATGACTCCTTCGATGGAACGAAATTCCATCGGTACCCCCAAAAGATCAATACTTGACAAAGGCGTTTTAGCGTAGCGACAGTTGAACTCCTCCAATGCCGTAATAATTTCAGGACTAAAGAAATCTGTCCCTAATGTCTTGTACAGCAAAAGGAATTCTCGATAGTCTGCATGTTTGCCTGTTAAGGTGCCTAACCATTGTTGAAACACTTTACGAATACCCGAAACCCCAAGGACAATGATCGGCCGTATCTGACCACTAAGCTCGAACTGTTGTTGATTGAATTGAAAGGCGATTTCAATAAGAGAGGGCTCGGCGGGACCATGCATGCAGATTATCACCAATGCATCAAAATCGTGGTGTAAAATTGAACGGCAGACTTCTGCACTATAAGACCGGAAGACGTCTTCAGAAACCGTCGTCGAGCCTGGATAATTAACATTGGAGCGTGATGGAGAAAAGGAAATTTCGGGGTAGACAGTTCCCGCAGCATCCCTGCAATTTCGGTAAGAACTGAGATCTTCGGCAAGTTTTTTTGCCACCAGAGTATCGGTCCCCATGGGGAGAATCGGCCCGTGTTGTTCCGTACATCCAATTGGAAGATATGCAATTCTCAGATTCTTTGTATTGCTTAATACCGATTCAATCTGTCGATATGAAGAATATTTAACTTTCATTTTTGCGCAACAATCCGTAAATACTTAAATAAATGCTTGGTTAATGGCAATTGTTCATAGAGAATACTACGGATCTGCCCTGCACAATCATTCATATCTGTTGAGTGTATGACACGCCCCTCACCGACATACCATTCATAAAAGATATTGACTTGGGAAAAACCTATATTGTGTAACAAAGTTTTAAGGTCTTCGGCCTTGAATCCTCCACTGTCGTGCTTTAGTGTCTCAGCCATGTTCAGTATTTCGGGTGAAATTCCAAATTTTTCTTCTAATTCTCTGTCCTTATGTCGAACAGCATCATACTCCCGTTGAATAATTGCCGAGAAATTTTCTCCTTCTGGAAGATTTCGTATAGCTTCCCAAAAATAATAATTGGGGTCTGTATCTGTGTAAAAAAAACCTCCTGGTTTTAAGACACGAAACACCTCTGCAAAGGCAGGTTTTAGCTCATGTAAATGATGAATAACAGCATATGCTGTTACCACATCGAATTCCTCATCGGGAAAAAGCATGTGCTCAATTTCTGCAACCTGCAAAGAAATATCGCAGGTCTCGCTTTCACAGTTAACTTTCTCAAGCATCGCCTCCGTGATGTCAATTCCCGTAATACGACGGAAGTGCAACTTGGCAATGTCGATGATAAAACCCATCCCACAACCGATATCAAGGAGTGAGTTATTGCCGGCTGTCTTTGCCAGATGTATGAGAATATTTTCAACCCGAGCTCTGTTCTCTGGGCGGTAATGTGGCTCTGTTTCCTTATAGACGTCTGCAAGCTTTGTATGCAAGTCAATATTGGCCTGCAGCACTTGAGCTTTGGTAATCATTGGTTTTCCAGTCTTTCTGGGTAAAAGAAGTAGGAACGTCCTGCGAGCCAGTCCTTGCATGTGTTGCATGGTTCAAAATCATAATCACCTTTCCAGTGGCGCCCCCTTCTTTCGGCCAGCATTCCTTCCCACACTTGCTTAATTGTATTGTTGTTGAGATTACCAGGAGAATAATATCCTTCGTGATCAGCGTCACACTGGGAAAAAGAACCATCCCAATGGATTGAAACAGTACGGGTAAGCCAGGCGCATGGAAAACGCTCTGTCTCTTGTGCTACGCTATCGAGTATCGAAGATTTGATAGCATTCCCCCACCCAAGCTTTGGACGAATTTTTACGATTGCTCCTCGTCCAAGCCAGTAATTCTTGAATGCTTCGACTTCATGTTCATTTTCATCCATGACAATAAACTGAACAATCAATTCCAAGTTAATATTGTTTTTTTCTCGCTTAAGATTGATCAATCGTTCCACATTGTTGTGGACAAGCGCGAAATTACCACCAATTCTGATCTTATCATATGTCTCTTTTGAGTACGCATCTATACTGATCAAGATTTTATCAAGTCCACTTTCTAAAAGTTTCACAGCAATTTCTTCAGAGAGCAAAACTGCATTCGTGTTCAGGCATATTTCCCTGATACCCTTTTCCTTGGCATATCGTATGAACTCAATAACCTTATCTCCTCGCAACAAGGGCTCACCCATTATTGCCAGCCAAATACGTGCTGCAGGATTTTCTGTAGCCGTTTCATCGATTATTTTTTTAAATGTACTAAATTCCATATTTCCCTGTGCCCTTTTTAAATTCGGGTAAGGACACATTATGCATTTTAGGTTGCAATACCTTGTAACTTCTATGATTAAATCCACAGGAAAGGGATATTCTTCTAAAGTCTTTTTTACTCCTTCAAGGTCTGGCCGAATCATTTTTTATAATCTCCTGTGTGTACAGATCTTACAATCGTGTATGGTCTGTTTTTAACTTCATTAAAGATTTTTGACATATAAATTGCAATTATTCCGAGCGATGAAAGAATAATTCCTGACATTAAAAGTGTAATAACAATCAAAGACGTCCACCCACTAACAATTTCTGCATAAATAATTTTTCTTACAAGAAAGAAAATACTCAGAATAATTGCAAAAACTGTTGTGATAATGCCTGTGTGAAATATCATGCGTAAAGGCATACTGCTAAATGAGGTTATTGCATTTACCAGCATTTCTATTTTTTTTCTTAGAGTATAACTACTTATGCCTTTAGAATGTTTTGTTATATTTACAGGTATCTGGTTGAATCCTGTCATGTGCCACAGTCCACCAATATACATCTCGCGCTCCTTAAACCGCAGAAGATTAGAGATATAATTTCTGGTAGCAAGCCTTGAGAAGGCGATATCAATGGGCATTTCTTCTCCGGAAAGAAAATTCAACAAACGATAGAATAAACCACTTGTCAATTTGTTCCATATAGTATCTTTTCGTTGTGACAACTTACCATACACCACATCAGTATCTTTGTTTTCACTCATTTTTTCCCAGTAAGTCTCAAGCAGTTCAGGGACTTCTTCTAAATCAGAATCTATCATCAGGACATAATCACCATTGGCATATTCAAGGCCAGTCATCATTGCTTTATGATGTCCAAAATTTCTGGATAATTCAACAACCGTAATATTTAAATCATCTTTAAGGAGAGCTGTGACAATCTTCAAGGAGTCGTCTGGCGAACCATCATCTACGAAAATAATTTCGTATTGTGCTCCAATTTTATGGATTGAGTTTATTGATCTTTTATAAAACTCAGCAATATATGGGCTTGATTTATATAATGTCGTGACAATTGATATCTTCATGGAAGTACACATTTCATATAATGTGGTGCATCTGTGCCACAGTTAAACAACAAATCAAGTATTGAAACTTCATGGATAAATTTGCCCCAGAGTTGTGGATATTCAGGGTATCCTGAGTAGTCAAACCAAGTCAATTTAATACCTCGCTTATTAAATTTATCCTCTTCGATGTAGGTTTTAGCCGATGGGCCGGAGATATATTCCGTACCGCCTGACTGAGTACACAAGTCGGCCAAACGCTCAGTCTTGCCGTCAAAAAGGGTATAGTCCCAGGAATTGGTGATCACCGTCTTGATGCCTAAGTAATCGCACACCGCTTCGATGAAACAGCGATTTATTTGAGAGAGATGTGTGTAAGACTGAGCAAGGTACAATGGTTCGAGCCATGCTGCAATTTCATAAAAGTAAGGAGCACGACCGTAATTGCTCACAAGTGTCTTCCAGTGTTTTTCCTGCCAACTATCATTTGGTAAGTCCACATCACGAATACGCCGATTTATATTTTGACCAACCGGAATGCTTATCCATTCAAGCCCGTTAGGTGTTTTTATTTTGTTTCTGTTCCGCCAATCATTTTTGGTGAATTGGACATCGTCGTAAAGGATGAATTCATCCACCGCGGCAATCATATCAAAATAGCCTTTCCAGGGGATGTAGTTTGATTGGAGAATGGCGATCTTCTTCATCTCATTTTTATAGCCTCGGGGAAAACTGCCATAATGTGAATTTTGGGGTAATAAGCACGACTGATTGTTGAACTGAAGCCCTCCACCTTATAGGTAGAGCCTCAAGGCGGATAGTTTTTTTCTGAACTACACCATAAAAGTATCTCTATACTTTCACAATCCATACCATGTGTCAAAATTATTGTGCATAAAATTCAAGGAGTGGGAATGTTGAACCATTCTTGGCGCTGATCACTCTCCTGTTTGTCTCCGCCTTGCTTTTTCCGGCCAAAAATCAGTTAGGCTGGACATTATTTGGCAACAAGTGATAAAAAATGTCACCCTGATTGTCGGGCTGAAACCCTCCTTCCAGGGGGGGATTAGGGGATGCTTCCCATTTTATGTGTTTCGTGGAGTAGGAAGAATGGTTTGAGCTGGAAGTGAAAGCGGGACTTGCCGAGGTAGAACGAGACGATGTCGCTCTTCTTCGTGGTATGCATACCTCCAAAATGTGGCCGGATAATTTCCCAGGCAGCCAGTGATAAAAAATGTCACTTTGGATGGTCGCATAATTCAAAGAAATCAGCAAGAAATCAGGGGAAACAGTCTGGCTAGGTTTCCTTTTATTTCATTTCCTATGATCTCCGTATCTTTTTCCGGCACATCATGGTCAGAAAAAATCTGGGGCCATTCAGATACTGCCGAGTATATGTTCTGCACCACATTAATAGTTGACTGGCGACGTTTTATACCAAAATATTTTGCTTCCGCGAAAATTATTTCAATGTCTGATGGCCTGTTGTTTAGTCCAATACGCAGCACATGCTCCTGAGTGTCGCCGATGTCGGGAGTCAAATCGAATGCCGGACTCAGCCGCCAGCCTTGGTCGTCATGCAGCATGCAGAAATTCTTGAGGTGATCATCGGTATTCATTATCATCACATTGAACACCATCTGTCGGTAGAGCATGTGTAGGTCTTGTTGCGGAGAGGCAGATACATGTTTTATCACCTCTGCCATCTCTCTGTAGCTGATGTTGTAATATCCATCAGCTTTCAACAGGGGAGCAGCCGTATTCTTTGATCAGCAGGTCCTCGTTGTTGTAGTCCGTAATCATTTCAATATCGGCTGAGTTTCTACAGCGTTTAAACCATGTGGTGTTTTCGTCGGTGAAATCCACATTAATTGTTTCCAATCGCCCCTTTTCAAGTGAGGCCAGTATCCGTTGGGTTAGCGGCTGTATTGCGTAACCCGACAATGTATGTTGATGTTGGGTTATAGTGCAAAAAGCTGCAATTAACCCAACCTTATTCCCCGAAGCTTGACGGAAAAGAATTGCCACCTGTTTACGTATTGTCTGGTTGATTTAATCATATTTAATCGCTATGATTAAGTATGATTGGAGTGTGTCGAAAAGGTCGCATTCAAGATGTTCTGTCTTGACAGGCATGACTTGTCTGAGGGAAGCGTTAAAAACTACGTAGAGGAGAATTTTCATGGCACAGACAGAAACCAAGGTACTCACCGCTCATGTTCCGCTGCAGCTTGTCGAGAAGGTCGATCAGATGGCCGCTCGTCTTGAGCGGTCACGAGGTTGGATCATGAAACAAGCACTGTTGGCCTGGGTTGATCAGGAAGAGGAACGTAGTCGGTTGACCCGTGAGGCCTTGGCTGATGTGGACGCTGGTCGTGTTATTGAACATCAGGCTGTGCAGGCGTGGGCTGATAGTTTGAGTACCGACACCCCATTACCATTACCATTGCCGTGTTGATGGAGTTGAAATGGACGAGCAAGGCGCAATCCGATCTGGCGCGGCTCTATGAGTTTTTGTCAGTGGTGAACAGGGCCGCAGCGGCGCACGCCGTACAGTCACTCATTGCTGCGCCGACCAGCTTGCTGGCGAATCAGCGTATTGGTGAAAGGCTTGAAGAATTCGAGTCACGTGAGGTGCGAAGGATACTTGTTGGTCAATACGAGATGCGTTACGAGATTCAGGAAACTACCATGTATGTGCTGCGACTGTGGCATACACGTGAGAATCGCTGATTGTACATTGCAAGGATATTGCAAGGATATGGAGCCCGTGGGAAGTTGGGGGCAGGGTTGACTTATGGGTGTTATGGTCACAGGAAAAATGTGAGTGAAAGTAGGGATATCTTATATGGCCGCGACTGACAAAAAATATCACTCGTTGTGTCGGCTAGAAGCCAGCTTTGCCCTCTGTTCCCATGCGGCGCATGGGAACAGAGGGGCTCAGGAAGAGAGAAGAGAGGTATAAAGCAAATGAGGGCGAGGCTCGACAAAGAGGTGTTTCGTTTAATCTCATTCTGCTTCTTTTATCGATACACGTCGTCATGGCTACCGACGTCAAGCAGGTTGATTTCTTGATTCGCAATCAGGGTGGTCAGAGTGATTCGGTAGCTGCACGTGATGCTGATTGCCTGCACACCTTGTAGTTTGCCGCCAAGGTGGTGGTATCGAAGGTGAGGTTGAAAAGGATCGCGTTCCAGATCATCGAGAATCGCAATGAATTTTTCCCGTAAGTCAGGGTGCTGCTTGAGGAATTTTCTGGCGGCGCGGGTAAAGCCGAACGTCCAGACGAGAGTGTACATGTTTCAGCCTTCCATGTCTAACTCTTTAAGTAGTTCTGCTGCAGTGCCGCGTTGTACCCGACCATCTCGCAAGTCTTCAAGTGAGACCAGTATCCGTGCCGTATACGCCTCGTCTTCCGCCTCCAGCAATGCCTGATAGCGCACTTCGGAAAGCACCACGTATTGCGGCTGATTGTTGCGAATCACATGAATATCGCCTTTCGCAATAAGATCATCCACCGCGGCAATTCCACGTCGTTTAATTTCTTGAGCAGATATAGTGTTCATATTTCAGACTCCTTTTAGTACCTATTTAAGTACTAAATACCACGTCGTACACAAAAAGGCAAGTTGCTTTTCCCTCTTCAAGTTGAGAAGAAAATTCGGGACACTCCCTAGTTTGGCAGGAAATCATCAAGATAATGAAAGCAGGACGACTTGCCATTTGTAAGAGTGGGTGTTGCATTGCGTCAATGATAAAGAAGAATTGGGAAGAATTATGGACACTTACATGTTTATGCGTTTCGTGGAGTAGGGAGAATGGTATCTAATTGGAAGGTTTACGGCAAATGAACAGGAGACAACAATGAACAGGAGAGACGCTGCAGGATGTTGACTTTTTCATTGACGATTGACGCTCCGCGTCATATCATATTGTCATGATAAAATCATTCAAATGTAAAGATACGGAGAAACTTTTTAATGACCTTGATGTCAGAAAGTTCAGAAGTATATCCAGAACAGCAAGAATAAAATTGGAGGTTTTGCATGCGGTTGTTTCTTTAAATAGTTTGAGAATACCCCCAGGAAACCGACTCGAACAATTAAAAGGCAACAGAAATGATCAGTACAGTAAAATGATCAGTACAGTATCAGAATTAACGATCAGTGGCGCATCTGCTTCCTGTGGAATGAAGGACACGCATACGATGTTGAAATCGTAGATTATCATAAGGGGTGAAAATATGGCAAAAAAAATATCTCCGATTACGCCAGGTGATGTACTCATAGAAGAGTTTCTCAGGCCAATGGGCATCAGTCAAAACCAGTTGGCAAAGGACATTAATGTACCGGCAAACAGGATAAGTCAACTCGTTCACGGCAAAAGGGAAATTTCTGCTGACACAGCATTAAGGTTAGGTAGATATTTTGGCATTGAACCCGAATTTTGGCTGAACCTGCAGGTCCGTTACAATATGAAAATTGTCAAAAGTAAGGTGGGAAAGGAAATTGAGCAAGAAGTAAAGGTCCATGTCTCAAATACCCACAGCCAGAGTTCATCTCCAGTTTAGGTTTGCAAGGGGCAAGGGGGGGGGATTAGGGATACTTTCCCTTTTATGCGTTTCGTGGAGTAGGAAAAATGGTTTGAGCTGGAAGTGAAAGCAGGGCTTGTCGAGGTAAAACGAGGAGATGTCACTCTTTTTCGGGTTATGCATACCTCCAAGATGTGGCCGGATAATTTCCCAGGCAGCAAGTGACAAAAAAGGTCACTTTGGATGGTCGCATAATTCCAAGAAATCAGCAAGAAATCAGGGGCAACAGTCTGGTCAGGTTTCCTTTGAGTTCTTTTCCTGTGATCTCCGTATCTTTTTCCGGCACATCATGGGCAGAAAAAATCTGGTGCCATTCAGAAACTGCCGAGTATACGCTCTGCACTACATCAATTGCTGACTGTCGACGTTTTATGCCAAAATATTTTGCTTCCGCGAAAATTATTTCAATCCTGAATTCCCGAACTATTGTAACGAGGCGGGAGGTTTGACACCCAATTTGGAGTATAGCTCCATCTGACGTTTGGTGGTTTCGCCAACCTGAAGTCGTTGCCCTGGCACCTCAAAGCATTCAATAACATCCAACTCGTCG